>NZ_JALQDT010000050.1:0-68482 GCF_023631085.1 Caballeronia sp. INML1
CCCCCCCCCCCCCGCCCCCCCCCCCCCCCCCCCACGCCCCCCCCCCCCCCCCGCCCCCCCCCCCCCCCCCCCCCCCCCCCCCCCCCCCCCGAGCCCGAGATTGCGGATGTCCTTCACGAAGGGCGCATCGCGCAACGCGTGCGCGGCGCTTTCGAACTTTTCGGCCTTCGACGCCGCGCGCTCGAACAGCTTGTCGCGCCGATACAGATCGAGCGTCGCGATGGCCGCGGCAGTCGCAACCGGGTGCGCTGAATACGTATAGCCGTGGAACAGTTCGATGGCGTTAGCGGCGCCCGCGTTGACGACCGTGTCGTGCACGTTGCGATGCGCGGCCACAGCGCCCATCGGAATGGTCGCGTTGTTGATCGCCTTGGCCATCGTGATGAGATCGGGCGTCACGCCGAAGTACTCGCTCGCCGTCGCCTTGCCCAGACGCCCGAAGCCGGTGATGACCTCATCGAAAATCAGAAGAATGCCGTATTTCGTGCAGATCTCGCGCAGCTTCTGCAAGTAGCCCTGCGGCGGCACGAGCACGCCCGTGGAACCGGCGAGCGGCTCGACGATCACGGCCGCGATCGTCGACGGATCGTGCAGCGCGACGATGCGTTCCAGATCCTCGGCAAGATGCTCGCCCCATGTGGGCTGCCCTTTCGTGAACGCGTTGTGCGCGAGATCGTGTGTATGCGGCAGATGATCGACCGACGGCAACAGCGCGCCCGAGAACGTCTTGCGATTCGGCGCGATGCCGCCGACCGAAATCCCCCCGAAGCCGACGCCGTGATAGCCGCGTTCCCGGCCGATGAGTCGCGTGCGCTGGCCTTCGCCGCGCGCGCGATGATAGGCGAGCGCGATCTTGAGCGCCGTATCGACCGACTCCGAGCCCGAGTTGGTGAAGAAGATGCGGTCGAGTCCTTCGGGCATCAGATCGGCAACCCTGGTCGCGGCTTCGAATGCGAGCGGGTGACCCATCTGGAAGGTCGGCGCGAAGTCGAGCGTCGAAAGCGCCTTATGCACCGCATCGACGATCTCGTCCCGGCAATGGCCTGCGTTCACGCACCAGAGGCCCGCCGTGCCGTCGAGCACTTCGCGGCCGTCGGTCGAGCGGTAATACATGCCCTTCGCACTTTCGAGCAGGCGCGGCGCGGCCTTGAACTGGCGATTGGCGGTGAACGGCATCCAGAACGACGAAAGGTCATCGATGACGGGGCGAGCATTCATGGCGGGTCTCCTCCTCGGAAAGAACGGTCACTGCACTGTATTCCTCGGCAAAATTGCACGGCATAGACAGTTGAATCACTGCGCTGCCAACTGTGCTGGCAAAATGCTGCGGACTGTATTGGTTGGCGCGCGTCGGCCGCGCTATTCTCGAATCCATGATCGAACTCAAGCTGGAGCGCGGCACGCGGCAGGCGCCGACGCTCGTCGAACAACTTGTGCACGCGTTTTCCACGGCGATCGAAGAGCAGACGCTGCGCGCGGGCGCGCTCCTGCCGTCGGTGCGGCGTCTCGCCGAGGCTGAAAGCCTCAGCACGTTCACGGTGACGGAGGCGTACGGCAGGCTCGTATCGATGGGCCTCGTCACCGCGCGGCGCGGCTCGGGCTATCGCGTGGCCGCGCGCGGGCGCAGCGAACGCGTGCAGGCGGTCGCCTGGCAGCCGCCGAGCCTCACCGCGACGTGGCTTCTCTCGGACGTATTCGCCGATCATTCGGTGCCGATCAAATCAGGCTGCGGCTGGCTGCCTAACGAATGGGTCAACGAGAGCGGCCTGCAACATGCGCTGCGCGCGGTGAGTCGCGTGCCGGCGGCGCGCATCGCGGATTACGGGCATCCGTATGGCTTCGCACCGCTGCGCGAGCGGATCGCGGAGCAGATGGACCGTCACGGCCTGCCGGTCGATGCCGCGACGAACGTGCTGTTGACGGCGGGCGCGACGCAGGCGCTCGATCTCATCGTGCGCACGTTATTGCGTCCGGGCGATGCGGTCGTCGTCGAAGATCCGGGCTACTGCAATCTGCTGCAGATTCTGCGGCTCGCCGGTCTTAAGGTGCATGGCGTGCCGCGCACGGCCGCGGGCATCGATACAGACGTGTTCGAGCGCATCGTCGTCGAGCATCGGCCGAAAGCGGTGTTCCTCAACACGACCTTGCAGAATCCGACGGGCGCGACGTTCGGCATGGCGTCGGCGTTTCGTCTGATGCAGATCGCGGAACGCCACGGCCTGTGGGTCGTCGAGGACGATGTGAACCGCGAGCTCGCGCCGCCCGGCGCGCCCTTGCTCGCGGCGATGGAAGGGCTGAGCCGCGTGCTGTACGTCGGCGGTTTCGCGAAAACGATCACGCCCGCGCTGCGCTGCGGCTATGTCGTCGCTGAACGCGATGTGTTGCGCGAACTGGCGCGCACGAAGATGGCCGTGGGCCTGACGTCATCGGAGGCGACGGAGCGCATCGTCGAGAAAGTGCTGACGGAAGGGCGCTATGCGCGGCATGTGGAATTCGTCGTGGAAAAGCTGAAAGACGCGCATGCGCTCGTGGAGGAGCGCATGGACGCATTGGGCGTCGAGCTGTTCCGGCGTCCGCGTGCGGGACTTTTCGTGTGGGGTGCGTTGCCGATCGATCCCGCAGACGGAAGCGCAGTCGCAACGCGCGCGTTGCAGCACGGCATATGGCTCGCGCCCGGTTCTTATTTCCGTCCCGATGATGCAGAAAGCGCGTGCTTTCGTTTCAACGTCCCGTATTCTCTGGATGATGCGCTTTGGACTTTTCTGGATAAAGCGATTAAGGGTTTTTAGAAGCGGACACGGCGAATCGAATCATCATGTCCGCCCGATTGATCTTATTGCGCGGCTTGAGAAGAAGCCGATGCGGAAACCTGTCCCCGTTGAATCTGTGCGGTGCGTTCCGTATTGCCGAAATCACTGCGACCTTGCGCGGCTTCTTCCGCCGCGAACGTTTGCGCGCTGACGCCACGCTGTGAAGCAGGCGCGCCGGTATCGGGACGATAATGCGGCGCCGGGCCATAGCCGCTTGCGAATGCCGAACCGGCGAAAAGAGAACTCAATGCAATAGCAAAGCCCACTACGAGTCGCTTGTTCACGAGATTGCTCCGTCGAAAATAAGGATGCAGTTGTCTGACAGTAACAACTGCAATCGGAGAGGCGCGTTGTTCGCTACAAAACGCTCCCGACATGCGAACGGAGTGTAGAAGGACTGAGCTGTTTTTTAATCGCACGAAAAGCCAATTGAGTTTTCGCCGATCTCAAACAATGGGATTACGCGGCGGCCAAGCTATGCATTTGCCTGGCCCGCGACGCCGCAAGCTGCGCCCGCAAATGTTCGCAGACATCTTTTCGGCGCACTGCATTGAGCGGATCGCACAGTCGAATGGTGAGTGTCGACGCCTGCGGACGCAGCGCGGGCGGATCATCCGCGTCGGTGTCGGGGGCTTCCCACAGTACGACCGTGAAAGTGCCATCCGAGACTTGCACGACCTGAAAGCGCGCTATATCGATCTTCGTCAGTTCGTGCGATTCGATCGACTGATGCATGGCGTCCTCGGCATTGTCGGCGTGTGTATCTGGATAGACGCAAGCACCATGCCGACGCCAGAAACTTTATGGGCGCGCGGCGCTTGCCGCGCATCCTTCGATTCTTCCGCTCGTTCCTGAATAAAGCTCAAACCGATGACGAGACGCCCGACGCCGGCGCCGCGTCCGCATTGTCCTGCTCAGGCACGGTCGCGGCACTCGGTGCCGCTTTCGCAGCGCGTTTGCGCGGCGCGCTGCGCTTCGCGTCCGCGTTGGCCGCAGACGCTTTTTTCGCAGCAGGCGCCGCAGTTTTTTTCTTCGCCGCCGGCGTGCTCGTTTGCGCTGTCGTGGCTTTCTTCGCAGGCTTTTTAACCGCCGCTTTCTTGCTGGCCGCCTCGGGTTTGACCGGCTTCTCCGCGCCTTCCGCGTCGATCAGAAACTTGCTGCGATCCTTCACGCCGGCTATCCACGCAGGCGGGCGCGCCCAGCCGCTCCATGTTTCGCCCGTCTTCGGATTGCGGTACTTCGCGGGCAGCTTGCCTTTCTTTGCGAGCTTCGTCATCGCTTCGTGGCGACCCGCCGGCGCGGGTAAGGCCACGTGCGGCTTCGCGGCGCGTTTGACCTTCCTGCCGTGCCGGTCGATATCCGCGGTCGTGAGGCCGTGCCTGTCCATCATCGCGCGAATATCGTCGAGCACGGCTTGCGCGCGCTTCGCGATCAATTGCTCGGCCTGCGCCTGCAGCTTCTTCAGTTTCGCCTGCATCTGCTTGAGTGTCGCCATCGCTGTCTCCTCTTTCGTTGCTTGTGGGTTGTTGGGGAGGCGCTAATCGGCGCCCATTCTCGTTTCGTCGACGAACTTCTCGGTTGCATCGTCGATGCGGCGCGACCTGCGTCCCGCAGGACCGTGAACATAAACGGCCTTGACGTTCGCGGATGCGTCCGGCGCGGGCGGCGGCGTCATCAGGTAGCGAGCCTCGCGCGCATGATCGGCCAGTTGCAGGCGCGGATCGAATACCGAGTTGAAGCGCCACAGCATGCGCACGAAATTCGTCTGTCCATGCATCAGCAAGTGCATGGCCTGACCCGCCGCGCCGCGCAATGCGGCCCAGCCCATGTGCTTGCGATTGAGTACTTGCTGCGTGCGCACGAGCTCCGCATAGAACTCGGGCAATGGCAGGCGCGTCGGCAAGACCGAATGCTGAATGTCGTAGAGCCGGTAATCGAGGCTGGTGAGACGCCGCTGTTCGCGCAGCCAGATCTCCGTGCCGGGGTAGGGCGTGTTGACGCTGATGTTCACGATCTCAGGAATATCGAGGCACCATTGCCGCACGGTTTCGAAGCGTTCACGGTCCCATTCGGGATCGGCGATGAGATTGAGCGCGACGGTAATGCCCAGCGAGCGCGCGAATTCGAGCGCTTCGAAATTCTTGTCGAGCGTGATGCGCTTGCGAAACGCTTTCAGTCCTTCGGCGTCGATCGCTTCCATGCCGATAAACATGTACTGCAAACCGAGCGTGCGCCAGAAACGGAAGACGTCCTTGTTGCGCAGGAGCACGTCGCCGCGCGTTTCGAGGTAGTACTTCTTGCGGATGCCGTGCCGCTCGATTGCACGGCCGATCTCCATGCCGTGCTCCGCGTGCACGAACGCGACATCGTCGACGATGAACACGCCCGGCTCGCGTATCGACGCAAGTTCCTTTGCAATGATCTCGGGACTGCGCGAACGATAACTTCGGCCATAGAAAGTCCACGCGCTGCAGAAGGTGCAGTCCCACGGACAGCCGCGTGCGAATTCAATCGATGCGCACGGGTCCAGCGTGCCGATGAAATATTTGCGCCGATGCCGCAGCAGATCGCGCGCGGGCAGCACGTCGTCGAGGCTTTCGACGAAGCGCGGCGGCGGCCCCGAGCCGTCGGTCGTGACCGCGCCGGGAACCGCGAGCAGGTCGCTCTTCGTCGCGGCCGCCTGAAGCAGAGCATTCACCGATGCCTCGCCTTCGCCCTTGAGCACGCAATCGATCGCGCCTTCGGCATGACGCAGGATGTCGCTTGCGGTGAACGATGCGCTATGTCCCCCGACGAACACGAAACAATCGGGCAGCAGCGTCTTCACCGTCCTGGCGAGATCGATGATTTCGGGGATGTTGGCGAGATAGTTGCCGGAGAAGCAGAGCGCGTCGGGGCGCCATGCGCGCACGAGGCGGTCGAAGTCGCGGTGCGTTTCGACTTGCAGATCGATCAGGCGCACATCGTGTCCTGCCTGACGCACGGCCGCCGCCACGGTTTCGAGTCCGAGCGGCTCGAGTCGGAGGAACACGCGGGTGTACATCAGGCCGCTGGGATGAACGGCGAGCACTTTCATGGACTCTCCTCGCGGGAACGAATCACATCGTGCGGATCACATCTCCATTCGGGCGCGGCCTCGTTGTCGGTGTTGGGGCCGTTGTTCCATTCTCAGCCTTCGGAAAAGGAATGCGAAGGCGGTATTCATTCTACTGTCGGCTCGTGCGCAGTGCTCGCTTGCGTGCCGATGCTCATAACTTGATCGCAACGAACGCGGCGGTCTCGTAAGGCACGGTGACTTCATGCTTGCCGCTGAGCTCGGGTTGAGATTCGATCAGCTTGCGCACCGCTGCATCGATTTCGGCGCGCGCTGCTTCAGGCAGTGACGCAATGAAGCTCGTCGAGCGGACGCGATGCACGATCACATCTTCGGGCGAACCCGTATGGCCGAGCGAGAAATGCGTATCGACGAGCGGACCGAAGCCTTCATGCGGAAATGCGTTGCGCCATGCGCCCGTGTAATAGCGCGGGGCGTCGCCTTCGTATCGGTTGACGATGGCATCGAGCTTCGCGACCCACGGCACGCGCGCATCGCGCAGATTCCACACGAGGCCGAGGCGGCCGCCCGGCTTCAGCACGCGATGAATTTCGTCGAGCGCGGCGCGGCTTGCAAACCAGTGAAACGACTGCGCACACACGACCGCATCGACCGATGCGTTCCCGAGCGGCATCGATTGCGCGGTGCCGGCAAGCGCCTCGACATCGGGCAGCGCGGCCGCGAGCCTGACGCGCATCGAATCGACCGGTTCGACCGCGATCACGCGCGCGCCCGTCTGCAGGAGACGCGGCGTGAACTTTCCGGTGCCCGCGCCGAGATCGACGACGCTCGCGCCGGGTTTCAGCCCGAGCGTATCGGTGAGCCAGCCCGCGAGTGCCGGCGGATAGTCGGGCCGCCCGAGCACGTAGCTATCCGCGTTGGCCGTATAGCCTTGCACGGCTGCGCGATGCACAGTCGATCGATCGTTCGCGGGCTGCGTCATCGTCGTTAACTCACGTTATTCGCCGTAGATATCGAAGTCGAAGTACTTCCGCTCGATGCGCTTGTAGGTGCCGTCCTTGATCATCGCGGCGATGGCGCCGTCGAGCTTTTCCTTCAGGTCGGTGTCTTCCTTGCGCAAGCCGATGGCCGTGCCGGGCCCGAAGATCGCGCTGTCTTCCAGTGCGCCGCCCGCGAAGCCGTAGGGCTTGCCGCGCGGCGTCTCGAGAAAGCCGCGTTCGGCCTGTACGGCATTTTGCAGCGACGCGTCGAGGCGGCCGGCGAGCAGATCCTGATAGACCTGATCCTGATCCGCATAGGACACGACCTTCACGCCCTTCGCGCCCCAATGCGCCTTCGCGTACGTTTCCTGCATCGAGCCTTGCTCGACGCCGACCGTCTTGCCCGCAAGCGAATCCGCCGTCGGCTGGATGTTCGAATCGCGTCTGGCGACGAGGCGCGTGGGCACATGAAAGAGCTTGCTGGAGAACGCGATCTGCTTGACGCGCGCGGGTGTCATCGACATCGTGGAGAGCACGCCGTCGAACTTGCGCGATTTGAGGCCGGGAATCATGCCGTCGAATGCATTTTCGACCCACACGCATTTCGCGTTGAGACGCCGGCAGAGTTCATTGCCGACATCGATGTCGAAGCCGACCAGCGTGCCGTCTGGTGCTTTCGATTCGAAAGGCGGATAACTTGCATCGACACCGAAGCGGATAGTCGACCATTCTTTTGCATGCACTCCGATCGACACGGCCAGCATCGAACCCAACAACACCGTCAACAGCCTCTTCACGATAGTCCCTTCTTTCCATGAGTATTTGAGCGGAGGCGGCTTTAAGCCGCCGCTGACGATTATAGAGGCGTGCGTGCAGCGCAAAAAAGAAAAACGGCCGCGAAGAGGTCGCGGCCGTTCGAAGCGAAAGTTATAGCGTTGTTGTCAGCGCTTATCCTGCACGCACTTCGACGCGGCGCGGACGGGCTTCCTCGCGACGCGGAATCGTCAGCCTGAGGACGCCGTTGGTGAGATTCGCGTCGATCTTCGTCGTGTCGAAGTCGTCGCTCACCGTGAAGGCGCGTGCGAAACGCGGTGCGCGCAATTCAGCATGATGCACACGCACCGCGCCTTGCACGGGCAGCTCCGCTTCGGCTTCGATGGTGAGGCGGGCATCGTGCACCTTGACGTCGAGCTTCTCGCGCGACACGCCGGGAAGATCGGCCCAGAGCGTGATGCCGTGGCTATCCTCGACGATATCGACCGCCGGCGTCACCGTTGCGCGGCGCACCGCGTCTTCGTTCTTGCGCGCCACTTCGTTCGTGCCTTGCGGGGCGACTTGCGTATTATCGGTCATGATGTTTTCCCTCTTACTGAATGGTGATCGCGCGCGGCTTCGACGCTTCGCGCTTGCCGATGGTGATGGACAGCGTGCCGTTCTCATAGCGCGCTTCGACCTTGTCGGCGTCCGCATTTTGCGGCAACTCGATCACGCGGCGGAAACTGCCGTTGAAGCGTTCTTTTGCATAAGTGCGGGCGCCTTCCACTGTTGCTTGCGCCTTGCGCTCGCCACTGATGGTGAGCGTGCCTTTGTCGACGGTCACATCGAGCGAAGCGGGCTCGACGCCCGGCGCAAACGCGACGATGTGAATCGCATCATCCGTGCTGCCGATGTTCAGACGAGGGAAAGCATCCGCACGGCTCGAACGAATGCTGGAAGGAAGATTGCCGAAGAGCGAGGACACCTGCCGTTGCATGCGATCCAGCTCCGAAAAAACGTCGCCGCCAAAATAAAAGTCACTCATGGTCCAGTCTCCGATATGCGGCCCAACGTGGCCGGCAGCAGGAAGTTGAAACGACAGCGCGGTTATCGCTGCCTGTGCATTCAAAGTAGGAGCGAAGGCTATCGTTTCAATACCGGAGCGCTATGTTTCCAGTGCAATTTTTTTTCGCGTGGCGGCTCTTGAAAGGCGTCGAAGTGTTCTTATTTCGATCCGAATGCGCGCTTCAGTTTGACGCCAGATCGCCCTGGTAGTAGCCGGCGAAACGTGCGAACTGTCGTTCGGCATCAGTGATATCCACCCCTTCCTTGAGCACCGCGCTCGAAAACCCCGTCCGCTCCATTTGCACGAGTTGATCGATCAACACGTCGCCGGTTGCGCGCAAGTCCCCTTCGAAACCCAGACGCCGACGCAGCAGATAAGCCTGGCTATAAGCGCGCCCGTCGGTGAAGTGCGGAAAGTGCAGTTCGATGCGATCTATCTCCGCGAAACGATCTTTCAGCGATCGGGGATCGTCGTCGTTTGCGAGGATCGCGACACGTTCGTTCGTATCCGCGTCGCGATCCTGATGCGCGAGAATGCGCATGCGTCGAATGTCGTTCATGCCGTCTCCTCGTCGTTCGTTCGGGCTGCATGGGCTGCGGCCTTGAAGGGTTCGAGGCCTACTCGGCGCACGGTGTCGATGAAGCGCTCATGGCGCTCGCGCGTGTCGCGATAAGTCGTGAGAATCGCCTCGATCACATCCGGCACTTCGGCTGCGCTGAACGACGGGCCGATCACCTTGCCGGGCTGCGCCGTGCCGCTCGCCGCGCTGCCGTCCGATCCGCCGAGGGTGAGCTGATACCACTCGCGTCCGTCCTTGTCGACGCCGAGCACGCCGATATGCCCGCTGTGATGATGCCCGCACGAGTTGATGCAGCCGCTGATATGCAGATCGATTTCGCCGATATCGTCGAGCTCGTCGAGATCTTCATAGCGCTCGGTAATCGCCTGCGCGATCGGCAGTGAACGAGCATTCGCGAGCGCGCAGAAGTCGCCGCCGGGACACGCGATCATGTCGGTGAGAAGCTGCACGTTCGCGCTCGCCAAGCCCGCTTCGCGCGCGGCTTGCCATAGCGCGAATAGCTCGTTTGCACGCACCCAAGGCAGCACGACATTCTGCGTGTGCGTGACGCGCGCTTCGCCTGCCGAGAAGCGATCGGCGAGATTCGCGACGATGTCGAGCTGGTCCGCGCTCGCATCGCCCGGTGCTTGCAACAGCCGCTTGAACGACAGCGTCACGATGCGCAGCGCGGGGTCCTTATGCCGCGCCACGTTGCGTTGCAGCCAGCGCGCGAAGAGCGGATGGGCGTCCGGGTCGATGTCATCGAACGTTGTAAGCGGCGCATTCAACGCGGGCGGCACGAACGACGCACTCACGCGGTCGAGTTCCGTCTGCGAGATGAGATGCGGCGCGCCGTCGTGCTCGACGATCTGCCGGAACTCTTCGTCGACATCGTCGATATAGCGCTGGCCCTCGGCTTTCATCAGAATCTTGATCCGCGCCTTGTACTTGTTATCGCGGCGTCCGTAGCGGTTATACACGCGCACGATCGCCTCGATGTAGTTCATGATGTGCCGCCACGGCAGAAACTCCCGCATCAACGTGGCGATGACCGGCGTGCGCCCCATGCCGCCGCCCGCGCTCACGCGAAAGCCGAGCTCGCCGCTATCGTTGCGCACGAGTTGCAGGCCGACGTCGTGCCACGCGGTCGCCGCACGATCCTCGCTCGCACCCGTGATCGCAATCTTGAACTTGCGCGGCAGAAAGGCGAATTCGGGATGCAGCGTCGTCCATTGCCGCATGATCTCGGCGAACGGACGCGGATCGGCCACTTCGTCGGGCGCGACGCCCGCGCGTTCATCGCAGGAAATGTTGCGAATGCAATTACCGCTCGTCTGAATACCGTGCATGTCGACGGTGGCGAGCAGGTCCATCACGTCGGCGGATTTGTCGAGCGGGATCCAGTTGAATTGCACGTTGGTGCGCGTCGTGAAGTGCGCGCAATGCGTCGGCAGGCGTTCGGTCCCGAGCTTGCGCTGAGCCTCGCTGGCGGCGCGATAGACTTCGGGATCGGGATTGTCGTATTCGCGGGCGATGCGCGCGAGCATCCGCAATTGCGCGCTCGACAGCTCGCCGTAGGGCACGGCCACGCGCAGCATCGGCGCATGGCGCTGCACGTACCATCCGTTTTGCAGGCGCAGCGGACGGAACGCATCTTCGCTCAGACGGCCGTCCTGCCAGCGCTCGAGCTGATCGCGGAACTGCGAGGCGCGGCTCCTCACGAAGGATTTGTCGAACTCGGTGTATTGGTACATGGAAGCAGCGGCATGGCGGAAAGAAGGCCAACGATAGAGGGCGTCGCCGCATTCCGAAAGCAGCAGTTGCGATGAATTCGACGGTAGCAGTCAATGCCACGCGCCGTTCTGCTACCGCCGAATACACCGCATCTGCTGCTGTTTTTCACATGACGCGGCGCGCAACATCGATGCATGAAAGATCGATTCGGACCCACGTGAAGGAGCCGCTCATGGAACTCTTGAAGATGATGCGCATCGTGTTTTGGAGCTTTTTCGGCGTGCGCAAGCGCGCGTCGCACAACGCCGATTTCGCGCATGTGAAGCTGCCGCTCTTGCCGGTCATCGCCGTGATGCTCGCGGGCGCGTTCGGTTTGACGCTGCTGACGGTCGCGAAGCTCGCCACGGGCATCGCGCACTGATTGCGCGGCGCGCAGCGCGTCCCGCTCTTACAATGGCGATCGGATGATTGCCATGAGCGAGGATCGGGACCATGAAAGTATGCGTATATGGCGCGGGCGCCATCGGTGGATGGATCGGCGTGAAGCTCGCGCAGGCGGGCTGCGATGTCGGCGTGGTCGCACGCGGCGCGACGCTCGACGCGTTGAAGAAAGAAGGGCTGCGGCTCGTCGAGACCGATGCGACGCATACGGTGAAGGTCGCGGCAAGCGCCGAACCCACGGATCTCGGCGCGCAGGATCTCGTCATCGTGGCGGTGAAGGCGCCCGCGATGGAATCCGTCGCCATGCATATCGCGCCGCTGCTTTCAAGCGACACGACCGTGCTGACCGCGATGAACGGCGTGCCCTGGTGGTTCTGCGACGGTCTCGGCGAGCCTTTCGCGGGCAAGCGCCTCTCGTCGGTCGATCCGCACGGCACGATCGCCGCGGCGATTCCAGGCGCGCAGACGGTCGGCTGCGTCGTGCATGCTAGCTGCTTCGTCGAAGCGCCGGGCGTCATCCGGCATCGTCAGGGCAGAGGCCTGATTCTCGGCGAAGCGACGGGCGCGCCCACCGCACGCACCGAATCGCTCGTGTCGCTCTTCTCGAAGGCCGGCTTCGACGCCACGCTCTCCACGCAGATTCAACGCGACGTCTGGTTCAAGCTGTGGGGCAACATGACGATGAACCCCATCAGCGCGATCACCGGCGCGACCACCGACCGCATCCTGAGCGACGATCTCGTGCGCGGCTTCGTGACGAACGTCATGCTCGAAGCGAAGGAGATCGGCGCGCGCTTCGGCATTCCCATCGACCAGGATCCGGAAGATCGTCACGCCGTCACGCTCAAGCTCGGCGCGATGAAAACGTCGATGTTGCAGGACGTCGAGGCAGGCAAGGCGGTCGAGCTCGATGCGTTTGTCGCCTCGGTGCGCGAGCTGGGCGCGATAACCGGCGTGCAGACGCCGTTCACCGATGCCCTGCTGGGCCTCGCGCGCCTGCACGCGCGCACGCTGGGCCTCTATCCGGCGGCGTGAGCCTTTACGCCACGACGATACGCAGCGGGTCCGCGGCCGCGAACGCTTCGGCCCGCTCCGCGCTCGGCGGATAAATCCACTCGGTGTTGATGCGCGTCTTCAGTTCCTTTGCCTGCGCGCCAGACATCTTCACTTCACGCTCCCAGCCTTCCGTATAGACCGCGCCCCACGGTCCCAGATCGAGACACGTCACGTATTTCGGCTGGCTGTAGGGGATCGGCGCTTCGCCCAGCAGGTCCGCTGCAACATTGTGGCCCGCCGATCGGCCGAGGTTCATCGCGTGCTGACAGGACATCATCGCGTGATTGCCGTCGTCGTCGGTGGCGGCGTAGGCGACGTCGCCCGTGGCATAGACCGTGTCGACACCCAGCACGCGCAGATTGCGATCCACATGCAGACGCCCCAGCGCGTCGCGCTCGGCGGGAATGTGCGCGGTCAGCGCGCTCGCGCGCACGCCGGCGGTCCAGATCACCGTGCTCGCTTCGATGCGCTCGCCTTCGGACGTGATGAGGCCGTCCGCATCGACCGATGTCACCGCCGCGCCGAGCCGCCACTGCACGCCGAGCGCCTCGAGCGCCTCGACGATGACCGGACGCGGACCCGCGCCCAGGTCCGGACCGATTTCCTTGTCGCGCTCGACAATGATGACCCGCACCTTCGCGTTCTCGCCGAGCGCCGCGCGCAGGCGCGCGGGCATTTCCGCCGCCGTTTCGATGCCCGTGAAGCCGCCGCCGGCGACGACCACCGTGTTGCGCGCGAGCGTGTCGGGCTGCGTCGCGAGGGCCTTGATATGCGCTTCGAGCGCGGCGGCTTCATCGACCTGATCGACGCTGAACGCGTGCTTTGCAAGCCCCGGAATCTGCGGGCGGAACAGGCGGCTGCCCGTCGCCAGAACGAGTCGGTCGTAGTTTATCGACGACGGCGTGCCGTGCGCGCCGAGCACGTCGACTTCGGAGCGCTCGACGTGAATGCGCTCCACCGTACCCTGAATGAATCTCACGCCCGTGGACGCGAAAATGTCCAGAAGCGGCGCCTTCATGCCCGCTGCATTTTCTTCATACAGACGCGGACGCACGTGCAGATGCGGCTCCGGCGCGACCAGCACGACTTCGATATCTGTGCGGCCGTGCTGATCGATAAGGCGCGCGGCGGACAGGGCGCTCCACATGCCGGCGAAGCCGGCTCCGACTACCAGAATGCGCTTGGACATTTCGATGCTCCGTGGATTTCGATATTGGGGTCGTTCGACGGACGGTTATCGTCGTCATCGATTAACTGCGATTTTATGAGTCGTAGTTAATCGAGGCAAGAAAATTTTCCGGCGCGTGTCAAAATGTCTCAGGTTAGAGGATCGGAATTCGAGGTAAGCGAGTTCCAGACATCAGAACGTTGATCTGGGACAAGGCAAGGCGCAGTTGGAAAGCGGAAAAGCCGCGAAAGCCGAAGGAGTCCGCCGTCGCGCTAAGCTAAAGGCACGCAACGAAACGTCAGAGGAAGGTCATGGATCAGCACGACCAGCAAGAAGGCACAAGCGAACTCGTCCGGATGCGCGACATGCTGCGCGAGTTCGTCAGCGAGCGGGACTGGAGCCGCTTTCACTCGCCGAAAAACCTCGCGGCGGCGTTGTCCGTCGAGGCGAGCGAATTGCTTGAGCCGTTCACGTGGCTCGCCAGCGGCGACAAGGCCGAGCTCGACGAAGCGAAGCTACGAGCGATCCGTCACGAAATGGCGGACGTGCTCGCTTATCTCGTGATGCTCGCGGACTCGCTCGATGTCGATTTGCATCGGGCGCTGATCGAGAAAATGGCGCTGAACCGGTCGAAGTATCCGGTACACAAAGTAAAGGGCGACGCGCGCAAATACACCGAGTACGACGAGTGAGCGGCCTTCGCGAAAGCTTCTGGCGCGCAACGCGCCCGGGCGGTTAAGCTTGGGTTCGCCCCGTTCCCCTGGAGGATTGTTGATGGACTTTTCGCTCTCGCCCGAACTCATCGATCTGCAGGCGCGCGTGCGCGCTTTCATCGCGGAAGAAATCATGCCCTTCGAGCGCGATCCGCGTTGCACGCCGCATGGCCCGAACGAGGCGCTGCGCGCCGAGCTGGTCGCGAAAGGGCGCAAGGCGGGGCTGTTGTCGAGTCACGTTTCGCCTGAATTCGGCGGCCTCGGCCTGAATCACGTCGCCAAGGCCATTCTGTTCGAAGAAGCGGGTTATTCGCCGCTCGGCCCTGTCGCACTGAACATTGCTGCGCCCGACGAAGGGAACATGCATCTGCTCGAGGCTATCGCCACGCCGCAGCAGAAGGAACGCTGGCTGCGTCCGCTGGCTGCGGGCGAGATCCGCTCGTGTTTCTGCATGACCGAACCGCCGCCGGGCGCGGGCGCCGATCCCGCGATGCTGCAGACCACGGCGGCGCAGGACGGCGACGAATACGTGATCGATGGACGAAAGTGGTTCATCACGGGCGCAGAAGGCGCGGCGGTCGCGATCATCATGGCGAAATTCGCCGACGGCCCAGCGACGATGTTCCTCGCCGATATGTCGAGCCCGGGCATCGTCATCGAACGTGCGATGGATTCGCTCGACACGTGCTTTCCCGGTGGCCACGGCGTCGTGCGCTTCGAGGGCTTGCGCGTGCCGAAAGCGAACGTACTGGGCGAGCCGGGTGAAGGGTTTCGTTATGCGCAAGTGCGGCTCTCGCCCGCGCGTCTCACGCACTGCATGCGCTGGCTCGGCGCCGCGCGGCGCGCGCACGATGTCGCGACGGCGTATGCGCGGCAGCGTCAGGCGTTCGGCCGTGTGTTGGGCGAGCACGAAGGCGTCGGCTTCATGCTCGCGGACAACGAAATGGATCTGCACGTGACGCGCCTCGCCATCTGGCACTGCGCATGGGTGCTCGATCAGGGCGTGCTCGGCAAGCACGAGTCGAGCATCGCGAAGGTGGTGTCATCGGAGGCGCTGTGGCGCGTCGTCGACCGCTCGGTGCAGGTGCTCGGCGGTCAGGGCGTCACGCATGAAACCGTCGTCGCGCGGATTTTCGCGGACATGCGCGCGTTCCGGATCTACGACGGTCCGTCGGAAGTGCATCGCTGGAGCATCGCGCGGCGCATTCTGCGCGGGCAAAAGCCGCGCCCCGAATCCGCCTGACGAATGCGGCTCACTGCACCGTGTTTTCGCCGCGAGCCTGGCGCTGCGCGATGATGCGGCTCGCGCGCAACGCATTGTCGGGATAATTCAGCCAGTCATTCGGATCGTAGCCGGCCGAGCGCCAGAGCAGGAAATCCTGCTGGACCTGCGCGCGGGTTTTCGGCGCGTTCGGATCACTGGTTTGCGCCTGCGGTTGCGCGAGCGCGGAGGCCGCGCAGCACAACGCTAGCGCGCCGACGATGAAACGGGGGATGGATGACATGACAGAACCCTCACACCGCATGACACGGCGATTTCATTCTAGGTGACACGACGCTAACGTGCAGGGCACCGTTCTGGTGACGCCCCATACATGACGGTTCGCGTACGGCTGCGTGATATCCGATATGTCGTGTATTGACGATGCGCCCTATACTCGATCTTTCCGGGCACGGACTTCCCGGCGCAAAAACCGAGCCGCCGCCCGAGCCGATTAATACAAGACGACAAGGCCGCAGTCATGAGCACTTCGAGCGTCGCCGTGACCAGCAGTTTTCCGGAGATGGATGAACTGAAGGCGATTCGCATCGCGGGCGGCGCGCGCTTCGCGTGGCGCACGATCGGCGAAGTGCAGGCGCGCCGTCAATCGTTTCCAATTTTGACCGCGTCGATCGGCTCGGACGATCCGCAAGCGCCCGCGATCGGCTTTTTCGGCGGCGTGCACGGGCTGGAATGCATCGGCACGCAGCTCGTCCTCGAATACATGCGTGCGCTTTTGCGCCGCCTCGAATGGGATGAGACGCTGCATCATCAGTTGCGCGCGATCCGTCTCGTCTTCATGCCGATCGTCAATCCCGGCGGCATGTTCGCGCGCACGCGCGCGAATCCGAACGGCGTCGACCTGATGCGCAACGCGCCGCAAAGCGCCGAGGGACGCGTGCCGTTTCTCGCGGGCGGCCAGCGCATCGGGCCGTGGCTGCCGTGGTATCGCGGGCCTCTCGACGGTCGCATGGAAGTGGAGAGCGCGGCGCTGCTTTCCGTCGTCGAGGAGCAACTGATGTCGCGGCCGCTCAGTTTCGCGCTCGATTGTCATTCGGGTTTCGGCTGGGACGACAGCATCTGGTTTCCCTACGCGCGCACCGAGCGCCAGATGGCGCATCTGCCGGAAATGTTCCTGCTGAAGACGATGTTCGAGGCGTCGTATCCGCATCACGGCTACGCATTCGAGCCGCAGAGCCATCAATACCTGTTGCACGGCGACCTGTGGGATTTCGCGTATGACCGCTCCCGCGCGCCCAGCATTTTTCTGCCGATGACGCTCGAACTCGGCTCGTGGCGCTGGATTCGCAAGAATCCGATGCAGCTGTTCTCGCGCCTCGGCATCTTCAATCCGATCAAGGCGCATCGCACGCGGCGCGTGCTGCGGCGCCATCCGAACTTCTTCGATTTCCTCACGCGCGCCGCGTTCTCGTCGCGGCGGTGGCTGCCGAGCGGCGAATGCCGCGAGGACGTGCTGCGGCGCGCGCGCGAGCACTGGCAGCGCACGGGCGCATCATGAGCGATTGGGTGCTCCTGCGCGGTCTCACGCGCGAAGCGCGTCACTGGGGCGCGTTCGATGAAGCGCTCGTCGCACATGGGGTCGTCGGCGCGGGCGAGCGTGTCGTGTGTGTCGATTTGCCGGGCAATGGCGCCGAACATGCACATACGGCGCCGGTTTCCGTCGTCGCGATGATGGACTTCGTGCGCGAGCGCGCCGTGGCGCTGAAGGTGCGCCTGCCGTGCCGCGTGCTCGCGATGTCGCTCGGCGGGATGGTCGCGACCGCGTGGGCCGAACGACATGCGGACGAGATCGAGCGGCTCGTGCTCATCAACACCAGCATGCGCCCGTTCGCGCGCCTGCCCGAACGCCTGCGTCCCGCCGCATGGCCGATGCTCGCCCGCATCGCGATCACATGGACGCAGCCCGAACGATGCGAGGCGATGATTCTCGTGCTCACATGCAATCGCAACGACATGCGCGACGCGGATATCGCGCGCTGGGCATGGCTGCGGCGCACGCATGGCGCGAGCGCGGCCGGCGCGCTGCGTCAACTTGCGGCGGCTGCGCGATTTCGCGCGGGTGACGAACGGCCGCGATGTCCGGTGCTGCTGCTGTCGTCGGCGGCTGACCGGCTCGTCGATCCGGTATGCTCTGCGCGCATCGCGAAACAATGGCGCGCGCCGCACCGGGTGCATCCGTGGGCCGGCCACGACCTGCCGCACGACGATGCCGACTGGACGTGCAACGCGATCGCCGTATGGCTCGGCGAGCATGAACGCACGCGTGACATTCGCGCGGCAAGCGCATGATTTCGACAATCAAGACCCCATGAAACCGCCCATCGTCAATCTCGATACGCTCGATCCTCAACCGCTGCCGCCCGAGTTCGCGCCGACCGGCGCCGCCGCCGAACGCTATGCGCCGCGCATCGCGCGTATCGGCGGCATGCTCGGCGCGAGGAAGCTCGGCTATAGCCTCATCGTGCTCGAACCGGGCAAGCGTGCGTTTCCGTTGCATCATCATCGCGTGAACGAGGAGATGTTTTTCGTCATCGAAGGCGAGGGCGAAGTGCGTGTCGGCCAAGAGACGCATGCGATTCGCGCGGGCGATGTCATCGCCTGTCCGCCGGGCGATTCCGAAACGGCGCATCAGATCGTCAACACGGGCGCGCAGGCGTTGCGCTACCTTGCGATCAGCACGATGCAATCGCCCGAAGTGGTCGAATATCCGGACACGGGCCGCCAGGCCGTGCTGGTCGCGGATGAACCCGGCGTGAAAGGCCTGCGCGCGGTTTTTCGCGCCAGCGATTCGCTCGGTTACTGGGACGGCGAGTGAATGCCGCATACGCCGCCTCCTCGATGAGTACTGCACGCAACGATCGGCACTTCCGCGCTAAATCCCGTTACTGCCTCTAAAGCATGTGCGATTCCGGCCACGCTTAGGGAAAGCTCGTGTTGCAACGCAGCATCGCATTGCGTATGCTGTTCCTGGCGGGGGCATGAGTCTCCGCTTTCATCGAGACATCGACACGAACAATCAAACGCCGGAAAACACAGAGCGTTCATCGGGCAGGACCGGTAAGCATTACGGATCTCCGCCTGAAGGAGCCGCACATATGGAACTGACCACATCGTCGAAACCGACTCTGCATATCTTCCAACAGGAAGGCGGGTGGCATTGGGGCATCACCGTCGAACGGGCGGCGGGAGGCGGAATGAAGGTCGTTGCGTATAGCGACGAAGGCTTCGATTCCGAGGAAGCAGCGCGCGAGGACGGCGAGCACGTCTTGCGCTCGGAAGACTGGCGTTCGCGCCAGAGTTTCAGCCGTAGCGAACGGCGTCAAGGGTGTACCTGATCGGGGCGAAACACGTTCGCCTCGATGTTCCCCCGCCGTTCTGTCCATCCCACGTTGTATCCATCCCTCGCTGCATCTTTCCCCTGCATCAGAAACGCGCGACACTGAATGCACCTGCATTTCGAGAAGACGTGCCATATGTCGTCCGTTCCCTGTCCGTCTCACGCCACGCCTGACGATCCTCGCTTCGCCATACGCCGCATGACAGCGCGCCATGCCGCCATCGCACTCGACTGGGCCGCGACCGAAGGATGGAATCCGGGCCTCGACGACGCCCGCGCTTTCTTCGCCGCTGACCCGCAGGGCTTCTTCGTGGGCACATGGGACGGCGTGCCGGTCGGCTGCATCTCCGCGGTCGCATACGGCGATGCCTTCGGTTTCATCGGCCTGTATATCGTGTGTCCGCAATGGCGCGGCAAGGGCTTCGGCATGCGCTTGTGGAACGAAGGCATGCGCTATCTCGGCGCGCGCAACATCGGGCTCGATGGCGTGCTCGCGCAGCAGCCGAACTATCGCAAATCAGGCTTCGTGCTCGCGTATCGCAACGTGCGCTACGAGGGCGTCGCGCCGGCGCATGAAGAGCCGGTCGATGGCGTGACGATCGTCGACGCGCCCGCCGTGCCTTTCGATAGCCTGCTCGACTACGACACGCGCATGTTTGCGTGCGAGCGTGCGGCGTTCCTGCGCGCGTGGCTGTCCCAGCCGAAAAAAGACGCACGCGCTCTCGTCGCGCTCGATGGCGACGCGATATGCGGGCTCGCCGTGATACGGCGTTGCGGCGCGGGGCACAAGATCGGTCCGCTCTTCGCCGACGATCTCACGACTGCGCGCGCGCTCTATCGCGCACTCGTGTCCGCGCTGCCGGGCGAAACCGTGTTTCTCGACGTGCCCGAGAGCAATCCTGCGGCGGTTGCGCTCGCCGTCGAGCACGACATGAAGAGCGTCTTCGAAACGGCGCGCATGTACACGCGCGCGGCCCCGAGCGTGCCGCTTGCGAATGTTTTCGGCGTGACGACTTTCGAACTCGGCTGAAAACCCGACGACCGCGATCAGGCAGGCGGCGTGCCCTCGTGGAAGAAGGTCTTCAACTGCGAACGCAGCTCGGGCGAGTCGGTGTGCTGATGCACGGCGACCGCGTGCTGCACGGCCGCTTCCATCAGTTCCTCCTCGGAGTCGGCGGAAAGAGCGATGCTGCACTTCACATCGCTCGGGCATTCGCGGCAATCGATGTACTTGCGTGTCATGGCATCCTCCTCGCATGAGACGCTGATCAAAGTATAGGCGGCGTGCCGGCGTTTGCACGCGCGCGCGCACTCCGGTAACGTGTGACGTCTGTGCCACTCGCGAGACCGCGCATGAGCCACGATCATCCTCATCATCACGAACACGAACCCCACGGCAGCGCGTTGCCGGAGATGGACTTGCGCGTGCGCGCGCTCGAATCGCTGCTGGTCGAGAAGGGCTATGTCGATCCGCAGGCGCTCGACGTCTTCGTCGAGACTTACGAGCACAAGGTCGGCCCGCGCAACGGCGCGCGCGTCGTTGCGAAGGCGTGGCGCGATCCGGCGTTTCGCACGTGGCTGCTCGACGACGCCACCGCCGCCATCGCGTCGCTTGGCTACACCGGGCGGCAAGGCGAGCACATGGTCGCGCTCGAGAACACGGAGAACGTACATAACATGGTGGTTTGCACGCTGTGCTCGTGCTATCCGTGGTCCGTGCTCGGGCTGCCGCCTGTCTGGTACAAGTCGGCGCCATATCGCTCGCGCGCGGTGATCGATCCGCGCGGCGTGCTGAAGGATTTCGGCGTCGAATTGCCTGAACATGTCGAGTTGCGCGTGTGGGATTCGACCGCCGAAGTGCGCTATCTCGTCGTGCCGATGCAACCCGCCGGCACGGATGATCTCGACGAAGACGCGCTCGCCGATCTCGTCACGCGCGATTCGATGATCGGCACGGGCCTCGCGCTTGCGCCATCGCGGGCAACGGGAGCATCGGCATGAACGCGGCGCACGATATGGGCGGCATGCAGGCGTTCGGTCCTGTTGAAATCGATGCCTGCGACGCGCCGGGCGCATCGCCTTTTCATGCGGAGTGGGAGCGGCGGGTTCTGGCCGTCACGCTCGCGATGGGCGCAACGGGCCAATGGAACATCGACACGTCGCGGGCCGCGCGCGAAAGCCTTCCGCCCGCGCAATATCTCGGCAGCAGCTATTACGAAATCTGGTTCGAGGGCTTGAAGAAGCTGCTGATGGCAAAAGGACTCGCGAGCGCGGACGAAATCGCGAGCGGCCGTTCGCACTGTGCCGCGAAGCCGAACGTGCGCGTGCTGAAGGCCGCGGACGTGAGCGCGGCGCTGTTGCGCGGCGCGCCGGTCGAGCGGCCGGCGACATCGCCCGCGCGCTTTGCCGTCGGCGATGAAGTTCGCACGAAGCTGATGAATCCGCCGACGCACACGCGTCTGCCGCGCTATTGCCGGGGCAAGCCCGGGCGCATCGTCGCGGTGCGCGGCACGCACGTCTTTCCCGATGAAAACGCGCTCGGCCACGGCGAGCATCCGCAGTGGCTCTATACCGTGCGTTTCGATGCGAAAGCATTGTGGGGACCGGACACGACTGCGTCCTCGGTGTGTGTCGATTGCTGGGAACCTTATCTCGATGCCGCGCGCGCGTGACATGACCTCGAACGAACCCAAGCTGCAGGCGTTGCGCGCCGTTTTGCCCGAATTGCCTTTCGATGACAACGGCCCGGTGTTTCGCGCACCGTGGGAAGCGCAGGCCTTCGCGATGACGCTCGCGCTGTACGAGCGCGGCGTGTTCACGTGGAAGGAGTGGGCGCACGCGTTGAGTGTCGCGATCAGGGACGCGCAGGCGGCGGGCGATCCCGACCACGGCGATACCTACTACACGCACTGGCTGAGCGCGCTCGAACGCCTCACGGCCGAGAAGGGCTGCGTGAGCGAGGAGACGCTCGCACGCCGGCGTGTCGAATGGGACGAGGCCGCGCGCGCGACGCCGCACGGCCAGCCGATCGTTCTGAAGCGCACGCAGGGACTGCCGCCCGCGACGCTCGACGCGTATCGCGCGGCGATCTATCGCATCGCAGTGCAGCCGGGCATCGACATGAAAGTCGGTGTCGCGAATGCAGGGGCGGCGTCGTTGCTGGCGAAACATGATGTCGCGAGCGCGGTGTTCGTCACGGCGTCCAATCCGTTCGGCCAGGTGCTCGCGCCCGAAGAAAACGCGGCGCGCCAGCGCAGGCTGATCGAGCGCGTCGGGCAGTCGAGGTTGCGCGCGCTGCCGGGCGAAGGCATCGATCCGACGAACGAGTGGGTGGCCGAATCGAGCCTCTTCGTGCTCGGCGCGACGCACGAGACCGCCGATGCGCTGATGACCGAGTTCGCGCAAAACGCCGTCGTGTACGTCGATCGCGCGGGCCTGCCGCAATTGCTGCTGCATCCGTACTTTCGCTGAAACCCATCCACGAGGAGAAACTCATGCCGCTCGTTCGCATCGATCTGCAAAAAGGCAAGGACAGCGCGTATCGCACCGCCATCGGCGACGTGGTGTACGACGCGATGCGCACGACGCTCGACGTGCCCGAGAACGATCGCTTTCAGATCGTCGCCGAGCATGGTGCGGGGGATTTCATCGTCGATCGCACGTATCTCGGCATCAGCCGCACCGATGATTGCGTCGTGATTCAGGTCACGCTCAACGAAGGGCGCGATGTCGTGAAGAAAAGCGCGTTTTACAAGGCCGTCGCCGATGGCCTGCACGAACGCCTGAAACTTCGGCGCGAGGACGTATTCATCAGTCTCGTCGAGGTGAAGAAGGAGAACTGGTCCTTCGGCAACGGCGAGGCGCAGTACGCACCGAAATGACCGAAGCGACGATTCCCTTCGGCATTGCGCCGGTGCCGCTTCCCGCCGACACGCCCGCGGACGTGCACGTGTGGCGGGTTCAGATCGACTTCTCGGTGCCGATCGACGGCGCGCCCTACGCCGTGATGAACGCGAGCGAGCGCGCTCGCGCCGCGCGCTTTTTGCGTCATGCGGATGCCGCGCGTTTCGGCGCGGTGCGCTGCGCGTTGCGGCATGTACTCGCCGCCGCAACGGGCGGGGATGCCGCAGGCCTCGTGTTCGACGCCGACGACCGGGGCCGCCCGTTTCTCGCGCAACCGGACGCACCGGATTTCAACGTGTCGCACTCGGGCGCGTATGGCCTGATCGCGGTATCGCGGGCAAGGCGGGTGGGCACCGACATCGAAGAAGCCCGCGCGACGTTTCAATGGCGCGAGCTGGCGCCCGCCGTGCTGGCGGATTCGGATCGCCGCGAAATCGACGCACTGCCCGACGAGTCCGCCCGAAGCGCTGCCTTCTTCGACTGCTGGACGGCCAAGGAGGCGGTGCTGAAGGCGCACGGCGACGGCATCGGCGGCGGGGCGATCGCGATGGACCGTTTCCCGGTGCTGCCGCGCGATGGCGTTCGCTATGCGCTCACGCGCGATGCGGGCGTGTTCGAAGCGGTTGCGCTGCATGCGCCTGCCGGGTACGCCGCCGCGCTCGCCTGGTCATATTGATGCGATGCAGCGATGCTCACGCCACTCTGGCGCGCGCGAGGTCGCGATGGGTGAGATAGAGCCGCAAGTCGAATTCAATCTGATGGTAGCCCGGCTGCATCAGCTCGCACAGCCGGTAGAAGGCCTTGTTGTGATCGCTTTCCTTCAGATGCGCGAGTTCATGCACGACGATCATCCGAAGAAACTCGGGCGCGGTGTCCCTGAAGAGCGATGCGATGCGGATTTCCTTTTTCGCCTTGAGCTTCGTGCCCTGCACACGCGAGATCGCGGTGTGCAGGCCGAGCGCGTGACGGAGCACGTCGAGCTTGCTGTCGTAGAAGACCTTGTCGATCGCGGGCGCGACGCGCAGAAATTCCTGCTTCAGGCCCGAGCAATACTCATACAGCGCGCGATCGGACTGCACCGCGTGCTTGTTCGGATAGCGCGCATCGAGATAAGCGCCCAGTTGTTGCTGGGCGATCAGTCGGCGCACCTTGTCCTGTAGCGTGTTCGGGTAGGCGCTCAGGTATTTCAGGTGTTGCATGACGGCCGGATTGGAATAGATACGTTCAATGCCTGATGCGCAGGCGGGCGTGGGACGCCTGGGGCACCGTCCGCAGCGTGATTGCGCAGCAATCTAGCAATCATTTTAGTCAACCCGGCGCCGCCTCGCCGCCGATGTGATCACAACCGTGTTTCGACGCGCGCAATTCCGTAAGTTTATGTTTCAGCCCGGCTCCGGATGCGCCCGCCGTGCGAACATGCGCGCTCTTTCGGTACGGGCGACAAAGGCAGGCTTTTTTCATGGCATCGAGCAAGGCGCATCACGCGACCGGATGGGCGGCGGGCATCATCGCGGCGGCGGTCGTGCTGCATCCGGCAAGAGCGGCAGCGGGCGCGCATATGGTGTCGGGCGTGCTTGCGCTGCTGGCCGGTGTCGTCGGCGCCACTGCGCCCGACTGGCTCGAAGTCGCATGGTGGACGCGCGCGCGCAAACTCTGGATCACGCATCGCACGCTCACGCACTGGGGCGTCGGCTGGGCCGCGCTTCTCGTGCTGTCCTATCACTTTCTCGGGCGGCATCCGGCCGCGCCCATCGCGTTCGGCTTCGCGTGCGGCGGCCTCATGCACCTCTTCGCGGACTGGCCGAATCCACTCGGCGTGCCGTGGATCGTCGCGCGCCATTCGCTCAATCTGTGGACGAGCGGGCATTGCGATCTGATCATCGTGGCGGGTGCGTGGGCTGCGGCGCTTTTTGTCGTCGACGATGTCTGGTTTGATCATGTCTATGGGCGCATGCTGTTGGACTATGGCCGCATGCTGCTGAATGCGCTGCATACCTGACACGACATCGCGAGGAGTCACATTCCCATGCAATCGAAATACACGCGCAATCGCTTCTTTCTCTTCTTCGTTGCGTTGATCGCGATGCTCGCGCTCGACGGCTGCGCGGGCTTTTTCAACCGCGACGCGATGCGCGTCTCCGTCGCGGGCATCGAGCCGCTCGAAGGCCAGGGACTCGAAATGCGCTTCGCCGTGAAGCTGCGCGTGCAGAACCCGAACGATGCGCCGATCGACTTCGACGGCGTCGCGCTCGATCTCGACCTCAACGGCCGCGCGTTCGCGAGCGGCGTGAGCGATCAGCGCGGAACGGTGCCGCGTTTCGGCGAGACGATCGTGTCTGTGCCGGTGACCGTTTCGGCGTTTTCGGTCGCGCGCCAGGCGTTCGGCTTCGCGAACGGCGACACGGTCAGCAAGGTTTCGTATGCGGTGCGCGGCAAGCTCGCGGGCGGCGCGTTCGGCGGCGCGCGCTTCGCCGACAGCGGCTACGTCGATCTTCCGGGACTGGGCGCGTCCGGCTACTAGGACGCCTGCGCTTCCCGCGGATCGTAGGGCACGACGCGATCCGCCTCGCTGGCATCGTTGCGGGCGATCACGGCGCGAGCAGGCTCGGTCGCACTCAGATTGACCGGCTGATGCGGCACGCCCGGCGGAATGAACACGAAGTCGCCCGGCTCGTTGATGACCGATTCCGCCAGTCCCGGCCCATAGCGCGTCTCGATGCGTCCTTCCAGTATGTAGATGCCCGTCTCGTAGCCCACGTGGACATGCGGCTCGCCACGGCCGCCCGGCGGTACGACGACGAGATGCATCGCGAGGCCGCGCGTGCCGGCCGTCGCCGCCGACAATCCGATGAAATAAGGCAGATGCTGAACCGTCGCGAGCTTTTCCTGCGGCCGCACCGTGACGACCGTTTGCTGTGCTGTCTCTTGCCTCGTGACCTGCATGGCGATTCCTCCGTCGGCTGATGCGCCGCTATCGACGATAGCCGAAAGCCGCTGTCGCGCAAAGATCATGCGGCGCGGCTAAGGTACGGCCATGCGCGCACCGTCTTTGTGCAACCGCACATGCCCGACCCGGGGCCAAAGGCGCCGGGCGGCGCATAATCTCCTTGATTGATTCGAAGAGCGTGCCGCAACCGCATCGCAACCGAAAGCCTCGGGAGGACACCATGCTGGTCAAGAACGAAGCGCGGGTCGAACAGCTCATCAACGATCTTCTGGACTTCGCGCGAGGACGATTGCCGGAGTCGTCCTTCAAGGTCATCGAGCCGCTGCTTCGCTATTACTACGAGCAGGTCGATGTCGAGGATATCGCGAGCCGCGACGTCGCCGATCTCTACGGCGCGGCGATGGCGCACTGGCAGACGGCGCAGAAGTTCGTGCCCGGGCGCGAGGTGCTGCGCGTCTACAACCCGAATCTGGAACAGCACGGCTGGCACTCGGACCACACGGTCGTCGAGATCGTCAACGACGACATGCCGTTTCTCGTCGACTCGGTGACGATGGAGCTCAACCGCCTCGGTCTCGCGCTGCATTCGGCGATTCATCCGGTGTTTCGCGTCTGGCGCTCCGGCAAGGGCGCGCATGCGGGCGATATCGAGCGCATCGGCCAGGGCCACGCCGAAGCGGGCGATGGCAATTCCGAGCTCGAATCGTTCATCCATTTCGAAGTGGACCGCTGCGGCGACGGCGAGCGTCTCGAGGAAGTGCGCGACAACATCGCGCGCGTGCTGGGCGATGTGCGCGCGGCGGTCGAGGACTGGCCGAAGGTGGTCGATGCGGCGCGCGTCGCGATCGGCGATCTGAAGATGCGCGACACGACGCCGGACGGCATCGAGTCCCGCGCATTCCTCGAATGGATGGTCGCGGATCATTTCACCTTCCTCGGCTGCCGCGATTACGAGCTTGTCGAGCACGAAGGCGGTCCCGCGTTGCGCGGCGTGGCGGGCTCCGGCCTGGGCATACTGCGCGAGACCTTGCGCGAGCCTTCGGCGGGCGACGTGACGCCGCTGCCGCCGGGCGCGGCCGCGATCATCGAAGGCGCGGCGCCGATCTTTCTGACAAAGGCCAATTCGCGCGCGACGGTGCATCGCCCGGGCTATCTCGACTATGTCGGCGTGAAGCGCACGTCGCCCGATGGCAAGGTGACCGGCGAGCGGCGGTTTCTCGGTTTGTATACGTCGACCGCGTATCTCGTGCCGACGTCCGAAATCCCGATCGTGCGCCGCAAATGCGCGAACATCGTGCGGCGCGCGGGCTTCCTCGAGAAAGGTCATCTGGCGAAGTCGCTCATTTCCGTGCTGGAGCAGTATCCGCGCGACGAGCTTTTCCAGGCCGATGAAGACGTGCTCTTCGATATCGCGATCGGCGTGCTGCGTTTGCAGGAACATCAGCGCACGCGCCTATTCGTGCGGCGCGACCGCTTCGACCGTTTCGTGTCGTGCCTCGTCTTCGTGCCGCGCGACAAGTTCAACACCGACTTGCGCCGCCGCATCAGCAAAGTGCTGCTGGAGGCGTTCAATGGCAAGAGCATCGAGTTCACGCCGCTTCTGTCCGAATCGCCGCTCGCGCGGATTCATATCGTCGTGCGCGCCGACCGGGGCGCGATGCCGGAAGTCGATACGCGCGAACTCGAAGCACGCATCGTGCAGGTCGCGCGCCGCTGGCAGGACGATCTCGCCGATGCGCTCATCGACAGTCACGGCGAGGAGGCGGGCAATCGTCTGTTGCAGCGCTATGCCGATTCGTTTCCCGCCGGTTATCGCGAGGACTATCCGGCGCGCACGGCGGTGCGCGACATCGAACTGATCGAGGCGACGCACACGCGGCCCGGCGGCTTGTCGATGAGTCTGTACCGGCCGATCGAAGCCGGGCGCCGCGCATTCCGTTTCAAGGTCTATCGCGTAGGCGACCCGATCGCGCTGTCGCACAGCCTGCCGATGCTCGAACATCTCGGCGTGCGTGTCGATGAAGAGCGTCCGTATCTGATCGAGCCGACCGGTGCGCCCCACGCATGGGTCCACGATTTCGGGCTCGAATTGCAGGACGACGTCGAGTTCGATATCGACCGTGTGAAGCCGCTCTTCGAAAACGCGTTCGCGAGTGTGTGGTCGGGCGAGATCGAGAACGACGACTACAACCGTCTCGTGCTGCGCGCGCAGTTCGGCGCGCGCGACGTGACCATCATGCGGGCGTATGCGAAGTATCTGCGGCAAGTCGGCTCGACTTTCAGCGATGCGTATATCGAGCGCGCGCTGATCGGCAATCCGTTGATCGCGAAGAAGCTGCTGCAACTTTTCATGGTGCGTTTCGATCCTGCGCGCGGCGGGTCGGCCGAGGATCGCGACAAGGCCGCGCAACGCGTGCTCGCCGATATCGAGGCGGCGCTCGACCAGGTGCCGAACCTCGATGAAGACCGCATCCTGCGTCAGTTCCTCGGCGTCATCACGGCGACGGTGCGCACGAACCACTTCCATCGCGATTCGAACGGCCAGCCGCGTCCGTATGTGTCGTTCAAGCTCGATCCGTCGAAGGTGCCGGGCCTGCCCGAGCCCAAGCCGATGTTCGAGATCTGGGTCTATGCGCCGCGCGTCGAGGGCGTGCATCTGCGCGGCGGACGCGTCGCGCGTGGCGGGCTGCGCTGGTCGGACAGGCGTGAGGACTTCCGCACAGAAGTGCTGGGCCTCATGAAAGCGCAGATGGTGAAGAACACGGTGATCGTGCCGGTCGGATCGAAAGGCGGCTTCGTCGTGAAGAATCCGCCGCCCGCGACGGACCGCGAAGCGTTTCTGAACGAGGGCGTCGCGTGCTATCAGATGTTCCTGCGCGGCCTGCTCGATGTGACCGACAACCGCACGCCCGATGGCGTCGTGCCGCCGCCGGACGTCGTGCGCCACGATCCCGACGATCCGTATCTCGTCGTCGCCGCGGACAAGGGCACGGCGACGTTCTCGGACTACGCGAACGCGATCGCGCGAGAATACGGCTTCTGGCTCGACGACGCGTTCGCGTCCGGCGGCTCGGTCGGTTACGACCACAAGAAAATGGGCATCACCGCGCGCGGCGCGTGGGAATCGGTGAAGCGCCATTTCCGCGAGATGAACTTCGATACCCAGTCGACGGATTTCACCGTGGTCGGCGTCGGCGACATGTCCGGCGACGTGTTCGGCAACGGCATGCTGCTGTCGCGTCATATCAGATTGATCGCGGCGTTCGATCATCGGCATGTGTTTCTCGATCCGACGCCCGATGCGGCGACGAGCTTCGAGGAGCGCGCGCGTCTTTTCGCGCTGCCGCGTTCCAGTTGGGCCGATTACGATGCCGCGCTGATCTCGACGGGCGGCGGCGTCTATCCGCGCACGGCGAAGTCGATTCCGATCTCGCCGCAAGTGCAGGCGGCGCTCGGCATCAGCGCATCGGTGCTCGCGCCGAACGAACTCATCCGCGCGATCCTGCTTGCCGAAGCGGATCTGCTCTACAACGGCGGCGTGGGCACGTATGTGAAATCGAGCGCGGAGACGCATCAGCAAGTCGGCGACCGCACCAATGACGCCGTGCGCGTGAACGGCGCGGAGCTGCGCGTGAAGGTCGTCGCGGAAGGCGGCAATCTCGGACTCACGCAACTGGGGCGCATCGAATTCGCGCAGCGCGGCGGGCGCATCAACACGGATGCGATCGACAATTCCGCCGGCGTCGATTGCTCGGATCACGAGGTCAACATCAAGATCCTGCTCGGCCTCGTCGTCGCGGATGGCGAGATGACCGAGAAGCAACGCAACGCGCTGCTCGCCGAGATGACCGATGAAGTCGGCCTGCTCGTGCTGAAGGACAACTACGCGCAGACGCAGGCGCTCTCGATCGCGAAGCGTCACGAAGCCGAGACGCTCGATGCCGAGGCGCGCATGATGCGCTTCCTCGAACGCGCGGGCCGCCTGAAGCGCAGGATCGAGTTCCTGCCTTCGGATGACGAAATCGCCGAGCGCGCTGCGGCGAAGTCGGGACTGACATCGCCCGAGCGCGCGGTGCTGCTCGCATACGGAAAGATGTGGCTCTACGACGAACTGCTCGAATCGAGCGTGCCGGAAGACGCGCTCGTCGCGGACATGCTGCCCGATTATTTCCCGAAGCCCCTGCAGCAGCGCTATAGCGAGACGATGCAGCGCCATCCGTTGAAGCGCGAAATCCTCGCGACGCATCTGACCAATGCGCTCGTCAATCGCGTGGGCTGCACGTTCGTGCATCGGCTGATGGAGGAGACCGATGCGTGCCCGAGCGATATCGTGCGCGCGGCATTGATGGTGCGTGACGTATTCGATCTCGACGATCTGTGGCGCAGCATCGACGGGCTCGACAATATCGTCGCGGACGAAGTGCAGGCACGCATGTTCGTGGATGTCGTGCGTCTGCTCGACGATACGTCGCTCTGGTTCCTGCGGCATCTGAAGCACAACGGGTCGGGCGCCCACGAAGCGCGAGGCCTGCTCGCGCGCTGCCGGGAGGCGGCGCAGCGGCTCGCGCCGCAACTGCCCGCGCTCCTGCCCGCGCCGCAGCTCGACGCGTGGTATGCGCGCCGGCGCGAACTGGAAGATGCGGGCGTCGAGAGCAGCCTCGCGGCGCGCGTGGCGAGCGGCGAGATCGCGACGGCGGTGCTCGACAGCGCCGAAGTGGCGGCGTGCTCGGAGCGCAGTCTCGAACTCGTCGCGAGCGTGTACTTCGGCATCGGCACGCTGCTCGACTATCGCGGCATCGCCGAACGGGCGATGGCGTTGCCGATCGCGACGCACTGGGACCTGCTCGCGCGCGCGGCGGCGCTGGAAGAGCTCGCGCGCCTGAAGCGCGCGCTGACCGTGAGCGCGCTCGAACAATCGCGCGGCATCGATGCGCCCGATGTGATCGTCGAGAGCTGGCGTGCGAAGCGGCAGGACGCGCTGGATCGCTATACGCGGCTGCTGGCGGAACTGCGCGCGAGCGGCGGGGCGAGTCTTTCGATGTTGCTGGTGGTGGTGCGGGAGATGGCGGTGCTGGAGCGGGCCTGACCCATGGCAGGCACGACGGCGATGGCGGCGCAATCGCCGCCATCGCCGCCATCGCCGCTCAGTTTTAGGAATTCTCTTTCTTTTCGAATGTCCGGAATTGCCAAATAATCACCGGTTTTTGAAATCGCCTGATCAAAGACAGGCGATTTCGATTTCCGACGTTGAAAAGGCAATTAATGAATTTCACAAAAGGACAATTGACGATCGTCATCGCGTCCGTTGCGGCGATATTGGGCGGATGCGCGAACGAAGCGTCGCGCACGCTGGCGGTACCCGAACTGGCGAGCGCCCAGAAGCCTTTCGCAGGCAAAGCCGTTCCGGTGTCCATCGGCAAGTTCGACAATCAATCGAGCTACATGCGCGGCGTGTTCTCGGACGGCGTCGATCGCCTCGGGGGTCAGGCGAAGACCATTCTCGTCACTTCCTTGCAGCGCAGCCGCCGCTTTGCCGTGCTGGATCGCGACAATCTCGCCGAAACGAAACTGGAAGCCGGCTTCGCAAACAAGGCCCAGTCGATCCGGGGCGCGAACTATGTCATCACCGGCAACGTGACGGAGTTCGGCCGCAAGGAAGTCGGCGATCGCGAGTTGTTCGGTCTTCTCGGACAAGGAAAAACGCAGGTGGCCTATGCGAAGGTCAGTCTGAATATCGTCGATACGGCCACCTCCGAGGTGGTGACGTCGAGCCAGGGCGCGGGCGAGTACAGCCTGTCGACCCGTGAAGTGATCGGCTTCGGCGGAACCTCGAGTTACGACTCCACGCTGAGCGGCAAGGTGCTCGATCTCGCCATCGGCGAGGCGGTCAATCGTCTGGCCGAGCAAGTCGATGCGGGCGCGCTGCAAACCGCGAAGTAATCTCCTCACTCATATCCGAAGAACATGATCTCGAAGAACAACAAACTGACCGCGCTCGCGCTGCCGGTCGCGGCGGCGTGCGCGCTGCTGACGGGGTGCGCAACGCAGACCGCGCCGCTCTATCAATGGGACGGCTATCAGCCTCAAGTCTACGAATACTTCAAGGGGCAAAAGGGCGCGGCCGAACAGATCGCGGCGCTCGAGGCTTCGCGCGAGAAAACCCTGGCGCAGAACAAAGCGTTGCCGCCCGGCTTTCGCGCCCACCTGGGCATGCTGTACGCGAGCGTCGGCAAAGGCGCCGAGGCTCGCCAGCAATTGACGGAAGAAAAGGAACGCTTCCCCGAATCCTCCGCGTACATGGATTTCCTGTTGAGCAAACTTCAGTAAGCGCCCACTATGACCTTCCTTATTTCCCGCAAACTCGTCGCGGTCGTATCGGTATTGCTGATGCTGTCCGCGTGCGCTTCACATTCTCCGAGCCAGACCGACCACGCGGCATTTCGCAGCAACAAGCCGCGCTCGGTTCTCGTTCTGCCGCCGCTCAACGATACGAACGACGTCAACGCGACATACGGCATGTTGTCCCAGATGACGATGCCGCTCGCCGAAGGCGGTTACTACGTGGTGCCGGTCGCCGAAATGGAGGAAACCTTCAGGCGCAACGGCCTGACGACTGCCAACGACATTCAGAATGTCGCGCCCGAGAAGTTGCGCAGTATCTTCGGCGCGGACGCGGCGTTGTACACGAAGATCACCGATTACGGCTCGTCCTATCGGGTCATCGCGAACAGGACCGTGGTCGCGGCGCAAGCCAAACTGGTCGATCTGCGCTCGGGCGACCTGCTCTGGAGCGGCTCGGCGACGGCGAACGGCAGCGAGGTCGGCGGCGACTTCAGCGTAGGCTCGGGCCTCGTCGGCGCGCTCGTGCAGAACGCCGTCAAGCACGTCGTCAATGTCACCACCGACAAGGCATGGAGCGTCGCGGGACTGACCAGCCAGCGCCTGCTGGCAACGGGCGGAACGAACGGCATGCTGTATGGCCCGCGCTCGCCGAAGTACGATTCGAACTGATCGACACGTAATGGATGAGCGAAAACGCGCCGATTCGTCGGCGCGTTTTTTTTGGGCTGTTAAACCGTGGCTTCCTTAAAAATATCCTTAAATAAGGAATACACATAAAACGAATGAAGCGCTGCATTCGCTCTTCGATCTGATCGGCAACTTTGTCCGATACATGCTAGATCGCATGCATGAATTCACTGGTCGGGCACTTTACATTGCGTAACCCGAGGCATTAAATCAACGAGCGGTCGAAGCGTGCGCTTGCCGCGATCCATTCCCGTTCTCGTGGTCACCGGTGTGCAACCGATCGACACGCCACGCGCGATCCGATGGCGGGTTTCTTGCGCTTTCGCGTACCAACTGGCAGGGTCGGAAACGTCGCAGCGCTTTACTCAGCAGCGAGGTCTCACAATGGTCAACATCTCAGGCGAAGCGATCGATACCTTGAAGGCGTCGGTGAGAGGCAGGATCATCTCACCGGCCGAAGCCGACTACGACGAAGCACGCAAGGTCTGGAATGCAACGATCGACAGGCGTCCCGCGCTCATCATGCGTTGCGCGGGCACGGCCGACGTGATCGCCGCACTCTCGTTCGCGCGCGACAACGGCCTGCTGGTCTCGATTCGCGGCGGATCGCACAACATCGCGGGCAGCGCAGTCAGCGACGACGCCTTGATGATCGATCTCTCCGCGCTGAAATCCGTGCGTATCGATCCGCAAGCGAAACGCGCGTATGTCGAGCCGGGCGCGCTGCTCTCCGACTTCGATCACGAAGCACAGGCATTCGGTCTCGCGACGCCGCTCGGCATCAACTCGACGACGGGCGTCGCGGGTCTCACGCTCGGTGGCGGCTTCGGCTGGATCAGCCGCAAGTTCGGCGTGACGGTCGACAATCTCGTCGCGGCGGAGATCGTCACGGCGGACGGCACATGGCGGCGCGTGAGCGCGGACAGCGATCCCGATCTCTTCTGGGCATTGCGCGGCGGCGGCGGCAACTTCGGCGTCGTGACGCTGTTCGAATATCAGTTGCACGAAGTCGGTCCGCAGATTTACGGCGGCCTCGTCGTGTATCCGCTCGAACAGGCGGATCAAGTGCTGCCGAAGTATCGCGAGTTCGTGGCGCAGAGCCCCGACGACCTGACCGTGTGGGCCGTGCTGCGTCTCGCGCCGCCGTTGCCGTTCCTGCCCGAAGACGCGCATGGCAAACCGGTCGTCGTGCTGGCGAGTTGCTATGTCGGGCCGGTCGAAAACGGTGAAAGGGCGCTCGCGCCCGTGCGCAGCTTCGGCACGCCCTACGGCGAGCATCTCGGGGTCATGCCGTTCGCCGCATGGCAGAAGGCCTTCGATCCGCTGCTGACGCCCGGCGAGCGCAACTACTGGAAGTCACACAACTTCGCGAGCCTGAACGATGAAACGTTCGACATCCTGACGAATGCGGTGAAATCGCTTCCGTCGGGGCAATGCGAGGTTTTCATCGGTGCGATGGGCGGACAGACGAACCGCGTTCCCGTCGATGCAACGGCGTACGCGAATCGCGATTCGATCTATACCATCAACATTCACGGGCGCTGGAGCGATGCCGCCGACGACGAGAAGTGCACGAAATGGGCGCGCGACATGTTCGCGGCGATGACGCCGCACGCACTCGGCAGCGTCTACGTGAATTTCATGACGGGCGAAGAAGGCGATCGTGTAAAGGCGGCGTATGGCCCGAACTACGAGCGGCTTGCTGAAGTGAAGCGCCGTTACGATCCGGACAACGTGTTCCGCAGCAATCAGAACATCATGCCCGCGGCGTGACGCGCGGCGCGCCGTTTCTTTGCGGGAAACGGCGTGCCACGAGCAATGTTCAGGGCCGGTCCAGATGACGGCCGATACCGCGCGTGTCCGTGCCCGACACGTCGCTATTGACTTCCTCGTAGACGAGCTTGAGCGTTTCGCCGCTCAGATGGTTTCGCAACAAGCCGAGAAACCTCGGCTCGACCGCGAGGCGCAGGCGATCGAATCGTTGATGCAGGCGGCTTCGTTCGAGATACTCTGCGACGGTCCTCGCGAATTTTTCCCGGTCGCTTTCTGCCGTTTCCGCCACGCGCGCAGCCGTATTCCGGAGGTCCTCGACTTGCCGCAGGTCCAGCTTCAATCCTTGCGTCTCGAAGATCCGGGCCCGGCTGCCATCGGCGGCAAGAACCCAGGTGATGGCGGTCATGATGCTCCTCCTGTTCGCCAGCCCAAGCAGGCTCCCGCCATTGTGCGCCTAAACGCCGTGTAACGGCTTCGTTCTCGCGCCGCATTCGCTTTCGCGGCGCAGCATAACGTGCGCGACTACGCTTCAGCGCAGCATCGAACCGCTCGCCGCAAAGCGCGAGTGAAACGAAAATGCCTGGTCGAGACGATGCGGCGTGTGCCCACCGAGCGCTGCTGCATCGCGGTAATAGTCGCGCAACAGCTCGCGATAAAGCGGGTGCGCGCAGTTCTGGATCACGCTCATGGCGCGTTCGCGTGGCGCGAGGCCGGTGAGATTGGCAAGCCCGCGCTCGGTCACGACGATATCGACATCGTGCTCGTTGTGATCGCAATGGGGCACCATCGGCACGATGCTCGAAATGCGTCCGTCCTTCGCGACGGATTTCGTTGCGAACACGGCGTAGGCCGCATTGCGCGCGAAATCGCCCGAGCCGCCGATGCCGTTCATCATGTGCGTGCCGCCGACGTGCGTCGAATTCACGTTGCCGTAGATGTCGGCTTCGAGCGCCGTGTTGATCGCGATGAGACCGAGACGCCGGATGACTTCAGGATGATTGCTCACTTCCTGCGGCCGCAACACGAGCCGTTCGCGATAGCGTTCGATATCGCCGAACACCTTTTTCTGCCGCTCTGCGGACAGCGTGACCGACGCGCCCGATGCAAACGCGGCCTTGCCGGAATCGAGCAGATCGAAGGTCGAGTCCTGCAGCACTTCGGAATAGATCGTCAATGCTTCGAACGGCGACGCCGCGAATCCCGACAGCACCGCATTCGCGATCGTGCCGATGCCCGCCTGCAATGGCGGCAATTGTTTCGGCAAGCGCCCGCGCGAGACTTCATGCTGGACGAACTCGATCAGATGCCCGGCGATCAAAGCGGTGTCTTCGTCGGCGGGCAATACGGTGGACGCGCTGTCGGGCGTGTCGGTGATGACGATGGCGGCGATCTTGTCGAGTGGAATCTCGATGGCCGCGGCGCCGATTCTGTCCTGCGGGCTTACGATCGGAAGCGGCTCGCGCTGCGGCCGGCGCTCGGGAATCCAGATGTCGTGCAGGCCTTCGAGCGCGGCCGGCTGCGCCAGATTGATCTCGACGATCACGCGTTCGGCAAGAATTGCGAAGCTCGCGGAATTGCCGACGGAAGTCGTCGGCACGATGCCGCCCGTCTCCGTGATCGCGGCGGCTTCGATGATCGCGAGATCGAGCTTGCCGAGGCGATTCGCGCGCAGCAGCTCGACCGTTTCGGACAGGTGCTGGTCGACGAACATCACCTCGCCGCGGTTGATCGCGCGGCGCAACGTGGTATCGACCTGAAACGGCAGGCGGCGCGCGAGCACGCCGGCTTCGGTGAGGATGCGATCGGTGTCATGTCCGAGCGACGCGCCCGTCATGAGCGTGATGCGCAACGGTTCATTGTCCTCGCGCGCGCGCCGCGCGATTTCGAGCGGCACGGCCTTCGCGTCGCCTGCGCGCGTGAAGCCGCTTGCGCCGACGATCATGCCGTCGCGCACGAGTCGGGCCGCTTCGGCGGCCGAGGTGATCTTCCCGCGCAATGCGGCACAGCGAATACGGTCTTCGTACATCGACGTCTATCTTCCAGAGCTTCGTTTAACCGAAGGCGATTATAGGTAGCGCGCTTTACTGTTGAAATCGCAACGTTGAAAGACATTGTTCCAATGCCGTGTCACTTTGCGCTTGGTCTAGTCGGATGCACGTACGAGCGTTTCAACCCGCCGTAGCGGTGCGGCAAATCAGCGCGCCGACGTTGAACCGACTCCACTATAGGGCGCGCGATGCCGTGAATTAATCGCTTCGCCAGGAAGGCACCTTTTCATGCGATGGAACGAAAGGCGCATCGGAATCGACAAGCGCGGTGCGGATGAAGTGCAGGCACGCGAGCACGCGCTGCATGCCGTTGCGCGCATCGCGGTCGGCGCGCGCGAATTCGAGCATGCTCTGCGCGATCAGGATCGACGCTGCGACCGAACCGATCGCGCGACGCAGCGTCGCGCTGTCGGGCGTGCGAAACAGCACGGCGATATCGCGCAACACGCGCGCGAGCGAGGTGATCCACGCGATGCGCAGTGCATCGGGAAAACGCTGTGCATGCAGCGCACGCGCTTCGTGCCGCAAGTCGATCGTCGCTTGCCCGACTTCGAGCGTGACGAGCATCCATGAGAGCGCATGTCGATGCTCGCGCGAGCGCCGCGTGAGCACGCCGCGCAACTGCGACATCAGATCGTGCGTGCCCGAGTGAAAGCGCTCGGCGAGCCCCGCGAGCTTGCCTTCGCACGCGAGCGCGGCCTGCGCACGCAGCTCCGCGAGCGTCTTGCCGACGAGCCACGGCGTGCGCGGCGGCACGATGATCGCGCATGCGATGGCCGCCGCGAGCATCGCGACGAGCACCGCGAGGCCGTTGTTGAGCAGTAGTGCCGGATCGTAGACGATGCGGTTGTCGGGCGCGGCGAGCAGGCAGAAGAACACGCAAAAGCCGATGCCGTATCCGGCGGTGGCGGCGCGCATCGCGAGAAATGCGCCTGCCGCGAGCGGCGCCGCAAGCATCGCGCACAGAAGCGGGAAGCCATCGATGGCGGGGTACACGTGACATAGATACACGTAGCCCGTGACCATCGCGAGCGCCACGCCAGCGGCCATCTGCGCGATGAACTTCGACGGCCGCGCCGATGCCGACGACAATGCGCAGGCCAGCGTCGCACCGATCACGGCATAGCCGCCGCTCGGCCACGCCGTGACGATCCAGAACCACGCGGTCGCGGCGATCACGATGCCGGTGCGCATGAACGTCGCGGCAAGTACGAAGCCGTTGGTTTTTGCTTCATATCGCGAGGCGGAGCGATCTTTCAGGCGCTCGCCGTTTGCGATCGATACATAACGGATCGTATCGGCGATGAAGCGGTACAAAAGCTCCGCCGACGTCGTGAAGTCGAGTTGTGTCGCATCGTCGGTGTGTGCAAGGCGGCGCTGCGCATCGCGCAGGCGCGTCGGCAGCGTCGTCTTGTAGCGTTGCAGATGCACGTCCGGCGATGCGCGTTCGAAGAGGCGCGCGAGTTCTTCGAGGAAGGGCATGAGTGCGTCGTGTGCGCATCGCGTATCGTCGTTGGCGTGCAGGCGCCTGATCGACTGATCGAGTGCATGCAGGCGCGCGCACGCATCCATGAAGGCGCTGTTCAGTCGCGCGAGCTTGCCGTTGTGCTGGCGCATCGTAGGCGACTCGTATGCAGCGAAGCCGCGCGTCGCTTCGAAGCCTACGATCTCATCGACGAAATCCGCGAAACGGCGATCTCGCGCGCGGCGCGAGAGACGGCCGCACAGTACGTCGGCCGCGAATCGAGCGAACTGCGCGTGACGCGCATCGAGCGAGCGCATGAGCGTTGCGCTGGCATGGCGCGGAAAGACGAGCGCGCTCACCACGCTCGAACACACGATGCCGAGCATGACTTCCGCGCCGCGCGTGAGCGTCGCGATCAGCAGGCCGTTCGGATCGGTGACGGCGGGAACGCCGATCAGCGCGGCGGTATAGCCCGCGAGCACGAAGCCGTACCAGCGGAACTGGCGGTAGCGCACCGCGAGCGCGGTGCAGGACGCGGCCCATATCGTCAGCGCGAGCGCATAGAGTTCCGCCTGTTGCACGAACACCGCGCCCAGAACGAGTGCGGCGAGCATGCCGAGCATCGTGCCCGCGAAACGATAGACGCTCTTTGCGAGCACCATGCCGGAGAAGGGCTGCATCAACACGAAGGTAGTCGTCATCGCGACGCGCGGCTGCGCCAATTCCAGACGCATTGCGATGCCCATCGCAATGAACGCGGCAAGCAGCGTCTTCGCGAGATGCAGCCAGACATGTCCATCCGTAGCGAACCAGTCGCGCGTCGACAAGCGTGCTTCCAGAAACGACATGCGGTCCGCCGATATGCCCCTGCTCATGAAGGCGCCGATTGTAGGCAAGGTGCCTTGCCGGATTAATGTGGGAATCAGGGAACATTCTTTCCTGATTCGACAACAATCGTTCGCGCGCGAAGGCGGACAATAGCGCCTTCGATGTCATTGTTACGGTTTGATGGATACCCTACAGAACATGCGGGTCTTCACCCGCGTGATCGAAGCCGGCAGCTTTACGGCTGCCGCACAGTCGATGAACTCGACAACGGGCGCAATGTCACGCGCCGTCTCCGAACTCGAAGACCATTTGCGCACGCGCCTCATGAACCGCTCGACGCGGCGTCTCGCGCTCACGTCGGCGGGCGAGCGCTATCTGAAGCGCGTGCGGCAGATTCTCGCGGACATCGACGGCGCCGAAGAAGAAGCGAGCTGCGCGCATGAACATCCGTCGGGCACGCTGCGCATGTTCAGCTTCGCGAGCGTCGGACAGCATTACATCCTGCCTGCCATCGCCCGATATCGCGCGCTGTATCCCGATGTGAAAGTCGAGCTCACGCTGTCGCAGCGCATGCCTGATCTCTTCGAAGGCAGCAGCGACGTGGCCGTCGTGTCGGCGGGTGCGTTGTCGGACTCGGAAGTCATCTCGCACAAGCTGGGCGCGACCTTCAGCATTCTGTGCGCGTCGCCCGGCTATATCGCCTCGCGTGGCGCGCCGCAGGTATCGGCCGATCTCGCGCAGCACGATTGCCTCACCTTGCAGACGCCCGCGTTTCCCGCGCGCGAATGGACGCTCGAAGGGCCCGAGGGCCGCGAGACGTTGCAGATCAGCGGCACGGTGCAGGTGAACATCGCGGAATCGCTCGTGGTCGCGATCCGCGAAGGCATGGGCATCGGCATGTTGCCGCTCTATGCGGCGATCGAGGGCCTGCGCGATGGCTCGCTCGTGCGCGTGTTGCCGCATCACACGTTGCAGCGCACGAATCTCTATGCGCTCTATGCGTCGCGCAAGTTCGTCGATGCGAAGACGCGCACGTGGGTCGAGTTTCTGCGCGCGCATCTGCCGGACGTGATCGCGCGCGACGAAGCCTTGCTCGCGGAGGTCGGGCGGACGTCTTCGAACGTGCTGCGCGTGGCGTGATTCACGTATCGCTCCACATGCGCAGCAGGTTGTGATAGCAGCCGACGAGCGAGCGCTTGGCGGCTTCGTCGCCGTTGGTCGCGTTCAGGCGTTGAATGGAATTGTCGAGATCGAAGAGCAGCGCGCGTTGAGCGTCGTCGCGCACGAGGCTTTGCGCCCAGAAGAAGCTCGATACCCGCGCGCCCCGCGTGACGGGCCGCACCTGATGAAGACTCGTCGCGGGATAGACGATCGCATGGCCCGCGGGCAGCTTCACTTCCTGAACGCCATAGGTATCTTCGATGATGAGCTCGCCGCCGTCATACTCGTCGGGCGGCGTGAGAAACAGCGTGACGGACACATCGGTGCGCACGCGCGCGCCATGGCCGGGCACGATGCGGATCGCGCCATCGACATGACTGCCGAAATGCATGCCGCCTTCATAGCGATTGAAGAGCGGCGGATAAACGCGATTGGGCAGCACCGCGCTGATGAAAAGCGGATGGCGTTCGAGCGCGCCGACGATCGCATCGCCCATTTCGAGTGCGATCGGCGAGCCTTCCGCAATCTGCATGTTGCGCTTGACCGGCGCGCCCTGATAGCCCGCGGTCGCGCGGCCATCGACCCATGCGTCGCTGACTTCGAGGCGCGCGCGCATCGTGGCCGCGTCTTCAGGGCTCAGCACGTTCGGTATCGAGAGGATCATTGTTATTGCCTTCGCGAACGCGCGCCGCGTATCACGGCGCGCTCGCATTCACATCAACGGAAGCGGTAATTCAACGTCGCGATGAACGTGCGGCCAAGACCCGGCACCGCGCGTCCGCCGTCGGACGGAATCAGGGCGTCGTAGTACTTCTTGTCGAACATGTTCTGCACGTTGAACTGGATATCGTAGCGCTTCTGATGATACGCGGCCATCACGTCCCAGCGCACGTAGCCGCCCACCTGGACCAGATTGTTGTTTGCCGCATAGCGCGACGACACATACGACGGCCCGCCGCCCACCTGCCATGCGGGCGTGAAATCATACGTGGTCCACAGCGTGAGCATGTGATGCGGCGTGTTGGCGAGCTGGTTGCCCGTGGTGCCGTCGAAGGCCTTCTGCACCGTGCCGTCCATGTACGTGTAGCCGCCGAACATCTGCCATTGACGCGTGATGTGGCCCGCAACGCCCAGTTGATAACCCCGCACGCGCACGTCGCCGTCGAGCGTGTATTCGCCGGTCGATGTCAGCGTGCGCGCGTTGGTCTTGTCGATGTTGAAGAGCGATTGCGTGATCGACAGTCCGCCGTTCAACAGATCCCACTTCGAACCGATTTCATACGAGCGGTTGTGTTCCGGCGGCGTGTTCTGCTGGCCGTTGGTGAGCGTGAGCGCCTCCAGCGACGGATTGAACGACGTGCCGTACGACACGTAGTACGACTGCCAGTCCGTCGGCTGCCACACGACGCCGGTGCGCACGCTCGTGAAGTAGTTCGTCTGGGTCGCATAGCCCGGCGCGTTGATCGAGTTGTTGATGGCTGCTTCGTAGCGGTCCCAGCGCACGCCGCCGATCCACTTCCAGTGCTCGCCGATCGAGATCGTGTCGTTCAAATAGACGCCGATGCCGTTCGCGCTCGACTCCGCGAGATTGGTCGCCACCTCGCGATAGTTCGACGGACGCGGCACGTAGGCGGGATCGACGAGCGGCACGATCGCGAGCGTGTTCGACGGCAGGCCCGGCGTGGTCGCCGTGAAGCTCTGGTTGCTGTACGTTTCGTGGCTGAGATCGACGCCCGCGAGCATGTCGTGCTTGAGAAAGCCCGTCGCGAACTTGCCCTGGATGTCGGTCGTGTTGTAGACCGAGTGATCGTTGATGTTGCGGTCCTTGCCCTGCAATCGCACGAAGAGCGACGACAGCGGCAGCGTCGTGTAGTTGCCGTTCGAGAGCGCGGGCGATGTGCCAAGCGGCCCCGTCAGCACGGCCGCGGGATTGGTCGCGCGCGCCTCGGTGCTGTAGTGGCTGAACTGTGTCTGGTTGCGCAGCGTGAACATGTTGTCGAAGCGATGCTCCACGCGCGCGTTCACCGTCTGCACGTCCTGGATGGTGCGGTCGTCGGTGAAGCCGTAGAACGTCTTCGTGTCGACGGGCGCCGGGTGGCCGTTCAACGGCGGAATGCCGTAGTCGGGCTGATCGCGGTTGTGCTGGATCAGCGCGGAGAGCGTCACTTGCGTCGGCGTGCCGATACCGAACTTCACCTCGGGCGCGATGCCGAAGTCCTTGTTGATCATCTCGTCGCGCGTCGAGCCGAGCGACTGGCCGAACGCGTTGACGCGGAACGCGGAAGTGTCCGTCATCGGCTGGTTGATGTCGACCGTCGTGCGATAGCGATCATGCGTGCCCGCTTGCAGCGAGACATCGGCGCGCGGTTTCAGGTTCGGCTGCTTGCTGACCTGATTGATCACGCCGCCCGTCGAGCCGCGCCCGAAGTACAGCGACGACGGGCCGTACAGCACGTCGATCGATTCGAGGTTGAAGGTGTCGCGATAGTACTGGCCGCGATCGCGGAAACCGTCGAGATAAATGTCCGTGCGCGCCGAGAACCCGCGCAGATTGATGTTGTTGCCGATCTGACCGCCTTCGGCCGCGCCGAGCGTGACGCCCGGCACGTTGCGCAGCGCATCGGAGAACGAGCTGACCGCCTGCGAGTTCAGCACCGCCTTCGGCACCACGACGACGTCCTGCGGAATGTCGCGCAGCGCAGTCGGCACCTTGGCGCCGACGCTCGACATTTCCGGCTGAAAATCCGGCGTGTCGGCCTGGCCCGTTACTTTGACGGCCGGCAGGGCAGCGGTTTCAGGGGCGGTGACGGCCGAAGCGTCTTGGGGCGGTGCCGCTTGCGCGACTTGCGACGACGGAGCGTTCTGCGGTGCGGCTTGCGGTGCGGTTTGGGCGTACAGCGGCGCGGCCATGGGCGCCGCGACAATAGTTACCAATGCCGCGGCAAGCGGCGTCTTTCTCAACATGTCGTTTCCCCGATGCTTGTTAGTGATATCCGAATCGGCAGCGAAGCGGGTTTTCGCGTGCCGATGTTCGATCGAACCGAGATCGAAGCGCAGCGGCGAGGCCGGCGGGCAAGGACCGGCGCGCCCTGTGAACGCTGTCGCGACGGGCGTCATTGAATGTGCCGGACATCGCGATTCGGTTAAATGCGAATCAGTATCATTACACGTCTTAGAAACATTTGGAAAGAAACACTTATAGACAACAGGCTTTTTTGCCGGCGTCCGTGACGTTCCGACAACGAAAAAATGTGTGGAAGATGCCGGTTTTCGCGTTGAGTGATAAGCCTGCGAACGCCGGTGGATAAGGGTTTCGAGTAGAGAAGCGGGCGCGCATGGCGCCGGATTCGACCCAACCCGGTTGCGGGTAAAAGTGGCGGTGGCTTTTTTACCGTGCCGCGACGCTTAATGCATCGACAAGGCGATTCGCGTAAGCGTCAGAACCCCGGCGACGGCGGATGTGACGAGCGCGTAAGGACCATGCGTCAATTGCTGCTTCAGGAAGTCGATGCACACGCGGATCTTCGCGGAATGCGACGAGCGCGCCGACGTCACCGCCCACACATCCGCGCGCTGCCGGTAAGCCGGCAGGACGGGCACGAGCCTGCCGTCCTGCAGGCTGGCGGCGACGTCCCAGATCGAACCCATCACGATGCCGAAGCCGTCCTTGGCCCATTGCCGCACGATGTCGCTGTGGTTCGAGGCGATCGGCCCGGTCACCTTCACGCTTTCTTCGCCATTGGGTCCGGAAAGACGCCAGACGCCGAAGCGCTGATCGCGTCCGCGAAACAGCAGGCAGTCGTGCTGCGCGAGCTCGGCGAGCGTCTTCGGCGCGCCGCGCCGTTCGAGGTACGCGGGCGCGGCGGCGAGCACGCGAAAGCTGTCGACGATCTTGTGCGCGATGAGATGCGGCTCCACGACCTCGCCGACGCGAATGTCGATATCGAAGCTCTCGCCGATGAGATCGACGCGCCGGTCGAGCAGTTCCAGCCAGATCTCCAGCCCCGGATGACGCTGCCTGAGCAACGTAAGCGCAGGCGATACGTGCTCGCGTCCGAGCCGCAGACTCGTGCCGATGCGCAGCAGGCCGCGCGGATCGTCGAATCCGGCGAAGGCATCGGCCATGCCTTGCATGTCGTCGATGATCTTTTGCGCCCATTGAAAGGCCGCTTCGCCGTCGCTCGTGATCGAGACGCGGCGCGTCGTGCGCGTGAGGAGCCTGACGCCGAGGCTCGTCTCCAGCATCGCGATGCGCTTGCTGACGTGCGCGGGCGAGATGCCGGTCTCGGTGGCCGCGGCGATGAAACTCGAGCGGCGCGCGACGATGCAGAACAACTGCAGGTCGCGCAGAAACTGGTCGTTGTTCGCGATGAGGGCGCTTTGTGTTTTCATTCGGCTGATTCCGCTGGCGCGCTGCGCTTGCGGCAGCAGGTTCACGCCTGGACGCAAGCGCAGCGCGCGCAAGAACATCAGTTCGACAGCGACAGATACGGCGAGCTGAACGCCTGCGGCGGGAACGCCGGCTGCGCGACGCTCTGACGCGTGAAGCTGTAGCGCACATACACCGCGGCGAGCCACTCGCGATACTGATAGGCGTTGCCGAACGATGCCGTCGCCCCGAAAGCGAGTTGCGGCGCAAGCTGGTATTCGCCCGTCGCACTGAGCGAGTACGACACGCCCGTCTTGCTCTGGCCGGGATAGACCGCGAGCGCGTCCGGCGTGGCGCCCGAGCTTGCGGCGCGCGCCTGATACGTCGCGTTCGTCGGAAAATAGTTCGACTCGTCCTGACGATAATGCTGCACGCCGATCGAGCCCTTCAGATCGTAGGTGAAGAGCCCCGTACGCCCCGCGTATTCGACCGGGAAGTTCAGGATCACGTACTGCTGCGGGCTGAAGTAGCCGCCTTGCCCATACGTGAAGTACGACAGGTTCTTGTCGTAATGCATGAGCGTCGTGTTCGCGCCGACGGTCAGCGTCTGGTCCGCGTCCTTCAAAAGGCGCGTATAGATGCCGCCGCCGCCTTTCACCGCGTTGTTGGTCGCGACCTGGTTGCCGTCGAGAAACTGATACGCCGCGTTCAGATAGACGCCGCTCGTGCCGTCGTCCCAGCCGAGGTCGGCGCGTGCGCCCGTCGATGTCACGCCGCCCCATTCGAGGCCGGCGCCCTGATCGCGCGCGCCCGCGTAGGAGAGCAGGCTGTCGGTCACGGCGCGGCGGGCGACGGCGAGCGAGTACGACACCTTGTCGCTAATCGCGTTCTGATACTGCAGTCCGCCGACGACATTGGTCTCGCGAAAGCCGAGCGGCGTCGTGCCCACATCGCCCTTGAAGTTGCGATTCTCATAGCCGAGCGAGAGGCCGACGCCCGTCGCCGTCTGCGATCCGTAGTTGTTCGTCGGCGGATTGGCTGTCGCGCCCAGACCCGATCCGAAGCGCGCGAGGGTGTTCGGCTGGCTGCTCGCGGTGCCGGCATCCAGCGTGACGGGCGTTGCGCGCACGATCACGTGTCCGTTGCCCGCCTTGATGCGGCCTTCGATGGGCGCTTCGATATCGGTCAGATTGGAGAGGCCGTCCTCGCCGTCGCGGCTGCGGAAGATGAGACCGCCCGAGACCGTGCTCGCCTGCTCGCGGTTGATCTGCGCGAGTTCTTCGGCGACGCCCGCCGTCTGCGAATTCGCGAGCGGCACGGGAACGCCGCCCGCGCTCATCGTCGCGGCGGCGGCGGCGCGCTGTGCGGGCTGCGCCTGCGACGGGTAATACGGCTGCGCGTAGCCTGCCGGCGGCTGCGGGATATACGGCTGCTGCGCGTACTGTTGCGGCGGCGGCGCGTAATAGGGCTGCTGGCCATATGGCGCCTGCGCGTACTGTTGCGGCTGCGGCGGCGCGCCGTATGCGTAGGGATCGGCGGGACGCGCGGGCGTCGTCTTGCGCGATGACGTCTGCTTCTTCTTCGTCGTGCCGGCTGCGGCCGGCGGCGCGTAGGCGTTCGACTGCGCCTCGCGCGCGCCGGGCGACATCGGCCAGGGCGCCGTGTACGGGTCCTGGGCGGCGTAGGGCGCCTGCTGCGGATAAGGCTGCTGCTGCGAATACCCCGGCTGTTGATACGGCTGCTGCGGATACGGCTGATACGCAGGCCGCTCCTGATACCCCTGCGCCGGATACGCACCGGGCGTCCCCGCATCCTGTCCCGGATAAGGCTGCAACGGCGCGCCCGATTGCCCCGAGCCGTACATGTCCGGGCCGTATCCGCCGCTCGGCGCCGAACGCGGCACGGCATTGGGCATCGTCGCCGGAGCGGAGGAAGGTGCCATATAAGGTGTCGTATAAGGCGCGGGCTGAGGAGGCGGCAGATAGGTCGGCACGGGCTGCGAATAACTCTGAGGAAGGGCCTGACGATAAGACGCGCCCGATGCGAGCGCCGGATTCGACGCCGTATCGACGGCCGTCTTGCCTTCGAACGGGTTGGTGCCGGGCAGCGGATTCGAGCCGATGCGGCTCATCGCGGTTTCCCAGCCGGGCGGAACATTGCCGCGACCCTGAGCGGACGCGACCGGCGCCGGCGTATTGGCGGCGATGAGCGAACGCTGCAGGAACTGCGCGGCGAGATCGAGCTTGCCTTGCGCGCGATACATCCGGCCGATCGCGGCGAGCACGCCCGGATCGTTCGGCGCGGCCTGATACGCCTGGTTCGCGTAGGTCTCGGCCAGCTTGAAATCGCGCACGCCGCTCGCGGCGGACATCGCGGCCGTCTGCAGGCCGATATCCTCGGGACGGCGCGACAGCGCATTCTGATAACAGGAGAGCGCGTTGCGGTCATCGCCCGCCGACGTGTACATGCGTCCGAGCGCCGCTTGCAGATCGGCGTTGTCGGGCATCGCGGCGAGCCACGGCGCGATCACGTCGTAGGCGGCGGCGAGATCGCCTTGCCTGCGCACGGCATCCGCTTGCGCCACGACGATCCCCACGTTCAGATTGTTGAAGTCCGCGCGCTGCTGCGTGGTGAGCGGCATCGACTGAAGCCGGCGCATCACGGAGCCGAGTTCGGCTTGCTGCTGCGTCGCCGACAGGATCCCCGCGTATTGCAGCAACAGGCCGGTGTCGTTCGGCGCACTGGCCATTGCCCCGCGCACGAGCGAAAGCGCCCGCCCCGGATCGCCCGTCTTGACATACGCCGATGCCACCGCGCCCATCAGTTCGGCGTTGCCCGCCGCGACCGGCTCGGCATGGCGCAGGATCGCGAAGGCCTGCTGGCGCTGGCCCGCGGCGGCGGTGCGCGTCGCGAGTTCGGCTTGCTGTTGCACCCACAGGCGATGCTGCAACGCGGTCATCGCGGGCGTGCGCTGCGCGACGGGAATGCGGTCGAGTTGAGCGAGCCCGGCCGACCAGTCCTGCGTTTCGGCGGAGAGCAACGCGCTCGCGTAGAGCGCGTCGGTCATGTCGGGATGCGTGGCGAGCAGGCCGTCCATCATGCTGCGCGCATTGCCGAGCGCGCCCTGACGCACATAGATGCGCGCGAGGTCGAGCCGCAGCCAAGGATCGTCGGGATTGTTGAGCAGTGCGTCTTCGAAGAGGCTGCGCGCCGCCCCGAGATCGCCACGCGCTTCGGCGGCGCGCGCCTGCGCGGCCTGCGCTTCACCGCGCAGCTTGTTGATGCCGCCGGCCTTGGCCTGCTGCTCCGCGTTCAGGCGATTGGCGAATTCGAGCGCCTCATCGCCTCGACCTTGCGCGGCCAGTGCGCCGACGAGCCCGCGGATCGCATCGGGATTGTCGGCCTGACGGCGCAGCGCCATGCGATACGCCTGTTCCGCGCCACGCGGATCGCCGTTTGCGAGCAGCATTTCGCCGAGCAGCACCTGTGCGGTGACATCGGATGGATCGGCCGCGATCGCGCGCTCGAAGAGCGCCTTCGCCTGCGCGATCTGGCCGTTGCTGCGCGCGCCGATCGCATCGCTCGTATAGGTCCAGTAGGTCGCGCTCGTGAGCGCGTCCTTCCAGCGCGCCGGATTGCCGGCCCGCGACGCACGTTCGAGATACGTGCGCGCTTGCGCGAAACGTTCCTGCTTCAGGGCCGCGACGCCCATGCCGCCTAGCGCGTCGGCATCGTTCGGGTCGCTCGCGAGCACCGACGAAAAGCGTGCGCGCGCCGTCACGAGATCGCCGCGATCGAGCGCGGTAAAGCCCTCCGCGACGGTGCGCCCGCGCGCATCGACCGCGGCGCCCGCCTGCGCGCGCTCGCGGGCGGACTTGTCCTGCTGAACCATCGAATCGAAGCGCGCTTTCACGGCGGCGTCGTCCGGCGAGACTTGCAGATAAGCCTGATAAAGCGGTGCATCCGATGCGCGCGCGCCGAGCCACAGGAGCGCCTGCCGCCAGCTCTTTTTCGCCTCCGCGCCGACGGCGCTATCGCCCGACAGCTTCGCGAGCCGTGCGATGCCGTCGCGCCGCGTCGAATCGCGATAAGTCAGATGCTGCGCATACGCGAGCTGATAGCGCGGATCGTCGGGATTCTGGCGCGCCAGTTGTTCGAGGCCGCGGCGCGCTTCGTCCCAGCCTTGCGGCGTGGCGGCGAGCGCCTGGTAGTACTCGAGCTGAAGCTCGGGCGTCGCGGGCTTGCCTTCGATCGCGCGCTTGTATTCCTGCACGGCCGATGCGCTCTGTCCGCTCTGCGCGAGACGCCGCGCGTCGTTGACGGTCTGATCGCGCGAGCTGGTTTCGCCCAGACGTCGGCCGAGCTCGTCGATGTTCGGATAGTTCGGCGCGACCTGGCGCAACTGCGCGAGATACTGTTGCGCGCCGCTGCCGTCCTTGCGGTCGGCGAGCACCATGCCCATGCCGAAGAGCGCGTCGGGCTGTTTGGGATTGATGCGCAGCACCTTCTGCCACGCCTGCTCCGCGAGGTCGCCGCGCCGGTGCGCCTGCCAGTATTTGCCCTGATCGATGAGCACCGTGAGCGGATCGGTCGCGGCGGCCTGCGCGAAGGCCATCGACGGCGCGGCGCAAAGCAGCGCCGCGATGACGCGTTTTCGAGCCCGGATCAGCATGCGCTTCTCCAGTTCGGCAAGAGACGGCCGTTTTCATCGAAGCGGTAGCGCCCGTCGATGAACCCGCCGCCGAACAGACCGAGCACGCGGTCGTAATAGACCGGTTCGCGTCCCGCACCCGGCGGCGCGACCAGCGCGTCGAGATGAGTGCGCGCGAGGCCCAGACCGCGCTCGTCGTTCAATGCCTTGAAGTAAGGCGCGAGCGCGCCCCAGTACGACAGCGGACCTTCGTCGCTCGCCGCGCCGCTGATGGTCGATACTTTCTCCGGCGGGAAACCCGTCTGCGCGACGCTCTGGCGCATGCCGCCAAGCGCATCGAGCCATGGGCGCGCAAGCGGATCGCTCGCCGACGCCATGCCGGCCCACAGATAGACGCGGATCGCGTCGTAGCTGCCGACATCGCCGTTCTTCGGATCGACGACGAACTGGCCGTTCTGGTAAGCCGCCCAGTCCGGCGCGTAGCCCCGCGGCGACGTGACCCTGATCATCTTCGCGGCGTTTTGCGCGAGCTTCGTCCACGGGCCGTCGGGCATTTCATGCGCGAGGCCGCGCAAGAGCGGCAGCGGCAGATAGCTCGGATTCAGGCGCGTGACATCGCCGGTGCGAAAGCCTTGCGGCCCCGGCAGGAGCATCGGGCCGAGGCCGGGCAGATCGACGATCTCCTGCTTCACGATCTGCGTCGCGAGCGCATAGGCGAGCTTCGTGTACATCGGCTCCTTCCACAGCCGGCCGGCCTGGAAGAGGTCGTAGGCGATCCACAGATCCGAGTCGGAGGCCGGGTTCGGATCCATCACGCCGAACGAGCCGTCCTGTTTCTTGCCCCATTGCCAGGCGGGCAGGCGCAGGCTGTTGGAATCGAACTGATTGGCCGACAGATTCGTGCGCGTCCAGCCGAGCAGACGGTCGAAGGTCGCGCGGTCGTTCGCGACGAGCGCGAAGAACATCGCATACGACTGGCCTTCGGACGTGGTTTGCAGCGCACCGGTCGAGCGGTCGATCACGCGGCCATCGGCCTGCACGACACGCTCGACGAAGAGGCGATACGCGGGCCAGCCGCATTGCTGCGCCGCCTGCGTGCTTGCCGCGGACGCGGCGATGACTGCACCAGCGAAGAACCTGGCGGTGGATACCCGCATATCAATCCCTCAGGCGCCGTGCGGCGATCGAGCGCAACGCACGGTAGAACAGGGCGGCGATGATGAGCGCGGCCAACAGCCCGCCGAGCACCAGCAAAAGCGGATGCGACGACAACGCCCAGCGCATGTAGTGCATCGGCGAGAGATGACCGATGTAGTACGCCTCGCCGTTCGACGTGACCGTCACCGTGCGGCCGTGGATCACGGCCATCGCGCCCTGAATCGAAGGCAGCAGGTCGTTGTCGAGCAGGGCCGCGGATAGATCGGCATCGGACTGGCCGGCCGCGCTGATGAGCGCCACCGCGCTGCGCCCGCTTTTCAGGGGCGATTCGAAGCCGGTCAGGAGCGCGTCGCCGTTGGAACTCACGAGCGAGAGATCCGCGCGCGCGGGCGAGCGTTCCGGGCCTTGCTCGCCATGCCACCAGTCGACGAGCTTGAACGCGACATCGGAAAGCTGGAAGGTGCGCGCGTCGCCGTCACCGGAAAACGGCATCTGCCTGGCCCAGCGCTGCAGGAGCGGCTGGCGTCCCGGCGAGCCGAGGATCAGCAGATCCTTGTCGGCGAAACGGTCGACGTCGTTCGCGCTCGTCACGGTGACGCCCGTCACCGGATAGCCCGTCGATGCGCCCATGCGGCCCATCTCCAGCAGATACAGGCTGTAATCGGCCGAGTTCGGCTCGTTCGGCAGCACGACCGCCGTCTGCGAGAGATCGGCGAGGCGCGTGAACGGAAAGCCGCCGTTCGCGAACGCGGCGAGATCGGGCAGCGCCATGTAGTGCGGGAAGCCGGACAGATCGATGGTCGAATTCGGATCCACCGCGCCGACGACGTTATCCAGCACGCGCCCCTGGCATTCGCCGGTCTTCGGGATGTCGTAGTAGAAGTGCAGGCGCAGTTGCGCACGCGGCGTGATGAGCAGCGGCGGCAGATAGATGTCGCGGCGCGCGGCGACGGTCTTGTCGGGCAGCACGCGGCTGAAATACTGGCCGAGATCGAACGTCGATGTCGACACCGCCGGAATGCGCAGCGACTGCACGAAGCCATCGTTCACGCTGATATTGAGCGACGAGCGGTCCGGCGCCGGACGCACCGTGTAGCGATAGCCGAGCTCCACCGGCACGCCCTTCGTCTGCCACATGAAGAGATCGGGCGGCACGCGCAGGTTGATGCGCACCGCGTCCGCGTCGTAGCCGTGGGCGGTCAGGTCGCGCGCTTCCGCGAGCTCGCCGAAGCGCACCGGACGATCGGACGGCAGCCAGTTCGGCGCGTCGTACGGGCGGCGCGGTTGCAGGTCGTTGAACTGCGTGATCGTCGCGCTGGTGCCTGACAGCGTGTTCTGGCCGACGCCGAGCGCCTTGGCGGCCGTCTTCAGTTCGTTGTCGTCGCGCCCGAGCACGAGCAGGAGGCGGCCACGCGCGTTCGCGTCGCGCTCGACGAGCGCGATGGTCGGACCGGAGACCGGCGGAATATCGACGCCCGCGACTTTCGCATCGCCGACGGCGAAGACAACGGCATTGCCCGACAGCGGCACGTTGTCGGTCTGCGCCGGAAAGATCGCGCCGCGATAGCCCGCGAGCGAGCCGAAGTATGAGGCGACCATGCCGGCCGATTCCAGCGCGGCCAGACTCGGCTTGCCCGCGAAAACGAAGGGCAGTTCGAGGCGGCGCACGTCGCGGCGGTCGAAGAACGGTTGCGGCAGCGCGGCGAGATCGGGTTTGTTGGCGATCGACGCATACGTGAGATCGAGCGAGCTCGCGTTGCTCACCGTCGCCCAGAGCGTCGAGCTCGACGGGTCCTCGCACTGCTGCGTGTAGTGCCCGATCAACTGCACGTTGAGGTGATTGAACTCCGTGATGAAGCGCGGATCGATCGCCACGTCGCGCGCGACCAGCATGCCGGCCTGATCGCGCGGCACCGGCAGCGTCGCCGCCACTTCGCCGTTGATGAGCACCTTCAGTTGGGAGGTCGAGGGCAAGAGCGACGGCGAATAGCTGTAGATCAGATGCAGGATCGCGCCGGTCACGACTTCGTCGCCACGCACCGAGAACGCGATGCCGTTCTGGCCGTCGGTGCCGCGCAGCTGCAACGGATCGAGCGCGCCGTAATCAGCGAAGGTGAGCGTCTGGCGGCGTCCGCCGGGCACGAGCGTGCCGGGGTCGGCGGTCGTCGGGATGCGCGAGGTGAGCGGCTTGTCGGGCTTGCCGGAGAACGCGGGAACGGGCATCGCGAGCGCCGGCTGCTGGATCGCGGCGGGGTTGTACACCACCGCCGGACTCGGCGCGGGCACGGCGCCGACGCCGGTCGCCTGCTGCGTGGCCGGCGGGACGCTCCCGGAAGCCGCGTTCGGCGCGACCGCAGCCGACGCGACCGGGGCCGCGAATGCCGTCTGCAAGGCCATCAAAACGGCCAGTGCGCGGCCCAGCGGTTTTTCGCAAAAACGCGGCGCGCGCTCGCCCGTTTCGTTTTCAACGCGCAACTTCGACATGCCCGTGCCCATTATTGGTCTTTGGTTTTCAGCTTCTTCACATCGACCGGGCGCTTGTTCATCCAGGTACGAAGGTCGCTGTACAAATGCTCGAACAATCCCGCGATGCCGCGCGTGCCCACCAGCAGCACATGCGACAGGCCGCGCAGCGGCGTATCCGGGCGGCGTCCCTCGGACCAGCCGGTCCAGGCGTCCGCGCGCGCGAAAGTCGTCTTCACGAAGTCGTATTCCTGCTCGCGCGTGAGTTGCGAGAATCGCAGGCCGACGCGGCCCGGCTCCGTATAGCCGACCGTCGCCGGAAACGCGTACTCCTCGTCGCCGCGAAAGAGCGAGACGGTCACGCGCTCGTGCATCGGCACTTCGAGCTTGCTCGGCAGCGCGACGCCCACGCCGCCTTCCGAATAGTCGATCGTCTCGCACGCGAGCGTGCGGCCGGTCGAGAACTTGAGCATCACGGGCATCTTCATCGTCACGCGATGTGTCGCGCGCACCTGCTTGCGCTCGCTCGCCGCCGCCACCGACGCGCCGAGAATCAGCATGTTGTAGACCGTCCAGCAGAGGTTGAGGATGGTCGTGTTCACTTCGCTGCGGATGTGCCAGTACATGACGATATGCACGACGCCCGCGATGAAGCCGAGCAGGTTCAGCAGCAGCAGAAACAGGTACGGCCGCGAGATGTACCAGTCGAAGTAGTCCTTCGCGATCTGGCCGCCCTTGGCCGTCACGTTGAACTTGCCGAGCTTCGGGTTGATGACCGCGAGGAGCGTGGGCGCGGTGATGTACGACGCAAGCACCGACTCATACACTTCGGCCCAGAACGAGTGGCGGAAGCTGCGCTGCATGCGCGAATTGGTGATGCTCGCGTGCATCATGTGCGGCAGCGCGAAGATCGCAATGGTGCTCGCCGCCGCTTCGATCACGTGCGCGCCGAAGAACAGATACGACAAGGGCGCGGTGAGGAACACGAGACGCGGCACGCCGTAGAAGAAGTGCAGCATCCCGTTCAGATAACAGAGCCGCTGGCCGATCTTCAGGCCCTTGCCGGTGAGCGGATTGTCGATACGGAAGATCTGCGTCATGCCGCGCGCCCAGCGGATGCGCTGGCCGATATGTCCCGAGAGGCTTTCGGTCGCGAGCCCCGCGGCCTGGGGAATCGCGAGATAAGCGGTCGTATAGCCGAGCCGATGCAGCTTGAGCGCGGTATGCGCGTCCTCCGTTACGGTCTCGACCGCAATACCGCCGATCTCTTCCACCATCGAGCGGCGCAGCACGGCGCACGAGCCGCAGAAGAAGGTCGCGTTCCAGAGATCGTTGCCGTCCTGAACGAGGCCGTAGAACAGCTCGCCTTCGTTCGGCACCTTGCGGAACGTGCCGAGATTGCGCTCGAACGGATCGGGCGAGAAGAAGTGGTGCGGCGTCTGCAGCATCGACAGCAGCTTGTCGCGCAGAAACCAGCCGAGGCAGATCTGCAGGAAGGAGCGCGTCGGAATGTGGTCGCAGTCGAAGATCGCGAGGAATTCGCCCTTCGTGATCTTCAGCGCCTCGTTGATGTTGCCGGCCTTCGCATGACGATTGTGCGTGCGGATTGTCCAGTTGACGCCGACTTCCTCGCAGAACGTCTTGAACTCGGGACGGCGGCCGTCGTCGAGCACGTGGATCGCGAGCTTGTCCGACGGATAGTCGAGCGCGAGCGCCGCGTAGATCGTCGGCTTCACGACCGAGAGCGGCTCGTTGTAGGTCGGGATGAAGACATCGACGGTCGGCCACTGGCTGCGGTCCGCGGGCAGCGGCAGCGGCTTTCTCTTCAGCGGCCACGCGGTCTGGAAGTAGCCGAGCAGCAGCACGAGCGTCGCGTAGACTTCGGCCGCGACGAGCAAGAGGCCCCACGCGGCGTCGAGCGGGCGTTCCCAGTAGGTCGTTTCGGTGAGACGCCAGAACATGTAGCGGCCCGACGCGACGATCGACAGCATGATCATCACGAGCGTCGCGTACTGGCCTTGCAGGCGGCGAAAACCGAGCGCGCAAAGGAAGCAGATCGTGGCGAACGCAAGCTGCTGGCCGAACGCGAGCGGCACCGTGACGACGAAATACAGCGCGAACGCCGCGAAGACCGTGAGGAGAGTCACGACGATGCGGCTGCCCCAGATGCCCGCATCGACGAAACGTTCGAGGCGCGAGGTCGCGACGCTGACCTCGGTTTCGGGCGAGGGGATCTTGGCGGAACTCATGCGAGCTTCCTCGACGAGGCGGCCATCGCATCGATGGCGGAGAGAAGCCAGTCGCCGCACGCGCGCAGATCGGCGGCGGCCTGCGAAAGCGGATCGTAATGGATGAGCGTCGTGTCGCACGCGAGCGATTCCGAGACGCCTTCGTCCTGATGGATCACGCCTGGGAACATCTTCGTGCCGAGCATGTTGCGCAGCACCTTCAGCACGTCCTTGCTCAACTGGCGCGACTGATCGACCTGATTCACGACATAGCCCTGGCCGGCGAAATCCGGGCGCGGTGCGGCGTAGGCATCGACCATGCGCTCCATGCCGGGAATCGCGGCATAGGACGCGGCATCCGCGAGCACGACGTTCAGCGCGAAGTTCGCCGCTGTCAGCGCGGTGCGCGTATAGACCGACGAGCCCGGCGGCGTGTCGACGATCACGATGTCGCTGGCGTCGAGCGCGAGCGACTGCAGCGAGTGGGCGAGCCACGCGGGATCACTGTCGACGAGCGCCTCGAAGCGGCGGCGGTCGTCCTCGATCACGGCGCCGTAGGGCAGCACGGTCACGCCGTCGACGCCGTCGAACATCACCGTTTGCCACGGATCGCCGGCGAGCGTCGCGCGCGAAATGCCGTCGATGCTGTCGAGCGGAATGCCGAAATGCAGGCGCAGCGCGTTTTGCGGATCGAGATCGAGCACGATCACGCGGCGGTTGCGCGCGGCGAGCACCGAAGCGAGATTCGCGGCGAGCGTCGTTTTGCCGACGCCGCCCTTCGCGGAAACTACCGTGATGACTTTCATGAGCGTGAGTGGCGGCGTGCCTGAGCGGCGTGGCCGGTGCCTGCGCGCGTGTTCGAGGATTCTTCGCCCTGGGGACGGGCGCGGCGCAGACGCTCGAACACGGCGTCGAGCGAGCCCGCGGGCGCGCTCGGGACGTGCTGCGTCGGTTGCCCGAAGAGCTTGCCGAGGATCGAATGCGGCGCGGCGGGCGTGGGTTCGGGGGCGGGCACTGTCCGCGGAGAGGGCGTGCGGCGCGCGAGAAAGTTCGAGCCGAGCGTGGCGGACGCGCCCGGGCGTTCCGTCACGACCGTGCCGGCGTCATCCGCCACGGCCTTCGATTCGACAGGCGCGGCGAAAGTCTGTACGGGCGGCACGCTCGCTGCGGGTGCGTCCGCCGAATCCGCAATCGTTCCGGTTTCGTTCGACGCCGATTCGCCGGGCACCGAAAAACGCAACGCGCTCAGCGACTCGGCGGCGGGCGGATTGACGGGCGGAATCGTGCGGCGAAGGGGCCGCGTGAAGAGCGATTGCCTGCCCCGATGAATCGGCGTCGGCTTTTCGGCCGGCTCGACGGACGGTTCAGTCGCACGCGGCCGCGCAATGTTCGGTTGCGCGTCGCGGCGCGGCGCGATCTCGGGGATCGCCGGTTGCGCGAAGTCGAGCGTGGCGAGCAGCGGCCAGCGGGTGCGAGCCGTCCTGGCCTCGTTCTCTCGTCCGATTTCCTGGTAGTCGCCTGCATTGCCGCCGAAATGATCGAACAGCTTCTCGATGTCGCGCGAAGTATTCATGATGCCGCTTCCTCGTCGTGCCAATTCTTGATGCCTGGCCGATGCTGCTTGTCTGGAGCCGCCCGTTGGGCCGCTTGGTGCCGCCGCATCGAGGCGGCGGTCGGATTGCGCTGAAGACGTTTCAGGCCGCGACGCGCGCGAGCCTGAATTCGATGGCCGCGTCGTCGCCGAACTCGCTTGCCTGCCGGATCGCGAGTCCCTGCGCGCCGAGCGCGGCGAGCCACTGTTGATACGCTCCTTCGAGAAACGCGGGCGTCCACGCGAGCGCGCTTTCGCCGAAGGCAGGCAGCGGCGCGCAGTAATGGACGATGCTCAGATAGTCGCGTTCATCGGACAGTTCGACGAAGCCCCAGTCGGTGTCGTGCCACAGGGCGTTGAGCGTGTCGGCGAGCGCCGCTGTCGAATCGCAGGGCGGCAGCGGCCGCGCCTCGGCGAACCGGCTGCCCACGCGATGCATCAACTGACGCAATTCATTGCGCCCGATCTGCGCTTCGAATTCGTCTGCAAGGGCGGCCAGCAGGCCTCGCCATTGCCGGGAAATCTGACTGTCCAACAGGTAATCGAAAATAGCGGCCATGTTCTGGTTCGGCAGGGCGCGAGCCACAGCGCGTGATTGATCAGTCTTGTTTACACCCTCGCAAGCTATCCCATTAACCCGCGAGCATTGATCCGGACGCTTGTCCAGGCGCTATTACATGTCTGAACTTACTTCAATGCGATTGTTTTCGCCAGTGGAAAGACTAGCAGCGGATTGCTTCGTCGGATTGGGCGAACAGGACGTGGCGAAAGGCTCAAATCGGGCGTTCGGCGCGAGTGCGACTGGACGAAATATCGACACGTCTGCACGTCTCGTATTTCCGGGCTTGCCCCGCCCGCCACGGCGGAGGCGGCAGTGTACCATCTTGTTAATGCGATAAATTCACGCCCCGGGTCTGATTCGCACCGATTGACTTCTCGCGGAATCGCATGCGGGCGGCACCCGGCGGATTGATTTCTTGGTCGTCTTGAGTGCTCGCGAAGGGCCCGTGTCGGCCAAGGCATGCATTGCGCCCGATCATCCGCGCGCACGAAAAAAAGCGCCCCGAGTGGGGCGCTTTGCATGAAAAGCTTGAACGTTCAGGGATTCGCGCGTACCGCGTCTCTGACTGCGTCCATCACGATGCCGTAATTGAGCGGGATGTCCAGCGAATCGGAGTAACCGGGTTCGTCGTCGGACTCCTTTGAGACTGCGCGAACCGGAATCGGCTCATAGGCGGTTTCGCCTGCCGGATTGTCGCGTCCTTCGATGGCACCCTGCAATTGCGGATTCTTCACGATTAACTCCTGCGGTAATGGAGCGGCGAGGAACTGCAATATAAACCAACGTCATGACATTTTGGCGACTTCGTTTTGAGGACTCGCTTCGAAAGCGCTGCGCGCGGCGCGCCGGTAATCGCCGCTGTCGGGCGTTTCTAGAGAGTGCGGGGCCTCTAGTGTAACGGTGGTATGCACTTTCGAACGTGCAGTTCGATTATGACAATGGCGTGCCGATATTGTGTCCGGCGACCGAAATCGGCCCGGAAATTGCATGATGTACCGCTATTACCTATGCTCTTAAAAATGACCGAGCGCCAATTGATTCTCCGATTTCGTCTGACCTGCAAAGAAACACAATCGAAAGCGGCCGCCGCGCGACGGTTTATTTCCCTTCAACAATACCGGCGGTTTCAACGACGCTGGTGCAAAGGCCGTAAAAGCAAAGGAGAACGTGGCATGAGCAAGATCGCGATCATCGGGGCGACAGGCAACGTCGGCAGCCGCCTGCTGGAAGAAGCGTTGCGGCGCGGACACACGGTCACCGCGATTGCGCGCGATACCTCCGCGCTCGAACAGCGGGACGGCGTCAGTGCGCACGACGTAGATGCGCGGGATGCCGACGCGCTCGCTCGCGTTCTCGCCGGACACGACGCGGCGTTCAGCGCGACGCGCTTTGCAACGATTTCCGAAAGCGCGATCGTCGAACCGGTGAAGCGCGCCGGCGTGCAGCGCCTTCTGGTCGTCGGCGGTGCGGGCAGCCTGTATGCGGCGCCAGGTCAGCGCGTGCTCGATTTGCCGGGTTTTCCCGCAGCGTACAAGCCGGAAGCAACGGCGGGCGCGGCTTTTCTGGATGCGCTGCGCCGCGAGCGCGACGTGGACTGGACCTTCGTTTCGCCATCGGCGGAATTCGTTCCGGGGCCGCGCACTCAGAAATTCCGGCTGGGCGTGGATGAACTGCTCGTCGACAGCAGCGGGCGCAGCTGGATTTCGTACGACGATTACGCAATCGCCTTCCTCGACGAATTCCAGCGTGGTGCTCATATCCGGCAGCGGATCACGGTGGGCTATTGAACACGCGCGGCGGAAGAACCGGCATCAACTGACGATGCCGGTTCTTCCGCCGGTTTCAATCCCCGTTGACCGTCAGCCTTGCAAATCGACTTCCATTTCCTCGGCGTTTTTAGGCATCGCGGCCGCGAGAATCATCGCCGAGGCATTCTGCGGCTTCGGATCGCGCTGCGACGGCCGATAGACCTGATCGCCCCGATGGATCGGCATTCCCGATAGCGAGCACACGCCTTCGGCCGTCGCAGTCGTGGCGCGCCAGCCCTGATAACCGTAGTGGCACGTGCCGGGATCGGACCAGTAGACGAGCGCCGTCGCGCTGCTCGGACGCTCGATTACGCGCACGATGGCCTGCGGGAACGGCAGGCGATCATCCGCACGATGTGGGTGCGCCCGATTCCAGTCGCGCGTCAGGCGTTCGAGGAACGCGCTTTCCGCGCGGGCGGATTTCTGGGATGGGGCAGTGCGAGCGATGTCCGTGGGCATCGCCTCGAGCAGGTGAACCGTCTGTGACCACGGGTCCGCTCTTTTCGAAAAAGCTGTCATGGCATTGTTCCAAGCTTTGACTCGACCTAGAACGTACGTCATTAAGCATATTCCGATAAATACCGCATCAGTGAATACACTATCCCGCTGTTACGAATAATCAGGCGGCGAAGCGCGAGGTCCCCCTTCGCGCCTTGACCGGCGGGCATTTCAGCCATTCGTAAGGTGCGTTGCGGACCGATACAGACGGCGCTTTAGGCCGCAATCACCCAATTTCGCGAGGGTCTTGTTCGATACGCGCGCGGATTGTTCCGCGAGACGAACCGGTCCAGATCTATCAGCGAACCGGCGATCCCACGCGGAGCCTCGCAGGCACGACGTGCCACGCAGTCTCGATGTCTCCCGCGGACCGACCCGTTAAGCGACTGCGCGCGCTGCCGCACGACCCCGCAACCACTCCAGCGCGAGCAACAGGCTCGTCGAGAACACGATGAGGATCGTCGCGAGCGCGGCGATCGTCGGACTGATGTTTTCGCGGATGCCGGTAAACATTTGCCGCGGCAGCGTCGTCTGATCGGCGCCGGCGAGAAAAAGCGTAACCACGACTTCATCGAACGAGGTGGCGAACGCGAACAGCGCGCCCGAGATCACGCCCGGCGCAATGACCGGCAGCGTCACGCGGAAGAACGTCTTCAACGGGCTCGCGCCCAGCGACTGACTCGCCCGCACGAGGTTGTAATTGAAGTTCTGCAGCGTCGCGCCGACGGTCGTCACGACGAACGGCACGCCGAGCGCCGCATGCGCCAGAATCAGCCCGAAATAGGTATTGGCGATGCCGAGCGGCGCGAAGAACAGATACATGCCAACGCCGACGACGATCACCGGCACGATCATCGGCGAAATGAGCACGGCCATGAGCAGGCTCTTGCCCATGAAATTGGCCTTCGTGAGCCCGACCGCGGCGAGCGTGCCGAGGATCGTCGCGACGAGCGTTGCCGAAGGCGCAACGATGAAGCTGTTCTTTGCGGCCATGCGCCACTCATCGGACATGACGAGGTTGTGATACCAGCGCATGGACCAGCCCGGGATCGGATAAACCAGGAACGTGCTCGATGAAAACGAAAGCGGCACGATCGCGAGCACAGGCAAAATCAGATAGAGCAGCGTCAGCACGCAAATGATGCGCAACGCGAAATACCAGATGCGCTCGATGGCGGACGTATGCGGCGCGAACATCGGTTTGGCGAGTTTCATCTTTTGTTACCCCAAGCTCACGTTGGCGCGCGTGAAGCGTCCGTAGACCACGTAGAGCAGCAGTGTCGCGGCGAGCAGCAGCGCGCCGAGCGCGCACGCCATGCCCCAGTTGATCGTTACGTTCGTGAAGTAAGCGATGTAATAGCTGACCATCTGATCGTTCGGCCCGCCGAGCAGCGCCGGTGTGATGTAGTAGCCGATGGCGAGAATGAACACGAGCAGCACGCCCGCGCCGATGCCCGGGTAAGTCTGCGGCACATAGACGCGCCAGAACGCGGCAAACGGATGACTGCCGAGCGAAACGGCCGCGCGCTGATAGGTCGGCGGCACCGACTTCATCACGCTGTAGAGCGGCAGGATCATGAAGGGCAGCAGGATGTGCGTCATCGAGATATAGACGCCGACGCGGTTGAAGAGCAGCGCCAGCGGCGAGCCGATCAGCCCGCTGCCGAGAAGTGCCGTGTTCACCAGCCCTTCGCTTTGCAGAAGCACGATCCACGCGGCGACGCGCACCAGCACGGACGTCCAGAACGGAATCAGCACGAGCACCATTACGAGGTTGGCGCGGCGCTCGGGCAGCGTCGAAATCCAGTAGGCCAGGGGATAACCCAGCAGCAGCGCGAACAGCGTCACGCCCACGCCGATCACGAAGGTGCGGCCGAAGACGTTGAGATAGATCGACTGATCCGGCTCCGCATGAACGATGTTGCCGAAGCCGTCCTGTTTGTGATCGAGCGACGCGAGCATGTAGAACGGCGAATAGCGGCCCGCGTTCTTCGCGATCGCCTGCCAGTACGCGGGGTCGTTCCAGCGCTCGTCGATCTCGAGGATCTTCGCCTTGATCTGCGCGGCGGGCAGGGCCTTGCCGTCGTCGCCGGTGAGCGGCATCGCGCGTGCGGTTTTCGCGACGAGCGAGCGATAGCCGGGGATTTCGGTATTCAGGCGCCGCGCGAGTGCGCCCATCGATTCGCCGTCCGAGATCGCGGTGAGATCCTGCGCTAGCGCGGCATAAGCTTCATCCGATGGCGGCGCCTTGCGGTCCCATTTCGCCAGCGCCGCGCCGGTGTGCGGCAGTGCGTTCGCCACTTCGGGGTTTTCGATCGCGCGCGTGAGCAGCGCGCCGATCGGCACGACGAAAATCAGGAACAGAAAAATGGCGAGTGGCGCGATGAGCATGAGCGCCATGGCGCGCTTTTTCGCATCTGCGATCTTCAATTCGCGCTTCAGACGCGCGCTTGATTCGCGCGATTCTTCGGCGGGGATCGTCATGGTGTTCACGCTTGAGTCTCCTTCTTTGCGGTCGCGCTTTCGAAAAGCGCGACCGTCTTGCTGCTTATGATGCGTTTACTTCGACGCCCACGCGGTGAAGCGCTGCTCGAGCTCGTCGCCGTGATCGGTCCAGAACGCCATGTCCTGCAGCACCGCGTTCTTCGCGTTCTCCGGCGAGTTCGGCATGTCGGCCTTCGTCTTCGTGTCGAGGGCGGAGATCGCCGCCTTGTTCACCGGGCCGTACGCGATGTTCTTCGCATAGACTTCCTGCGGCTTCTGCGACACCGAATATGCGATGAACTGCTGCGCGACGTCCTTGTTCGGCGAGCCCTTCGGAATCGCCCAGTAGTCGAGGTCGTAGATGCTGCCGTTCCACACGACCTTCAGGTTCTTGCCTTCCTTGCGCGCGGCGTCGATGCGGCCGTTATACGCGGTCGACATCACGACATCGCCCGCGACGAGGAACTGCGGCGGCTGTGCGCCTGCCTCCCACCATTGAATGGACGGCTTGAGTTCGTCGAGCTTCTTGAACGCGCGGTCCGCGCCGGCCTTCGTGCCGAGCACCTTGTAGACGTCCTTCGGCGCGACGCCGTCGGCCATCAGCGCGAATTCGAGGTTGTAGCGCGCGCCCTTGCGCATGCCGCGCTTGCCGGGGAATTTTTTCGTGTCCCAGAAGTCCGCCCAGCCTGCCGGCGCCGTCTTCAGCTTGTCGCCGTTGTAGGCGAGCGCCGTGGACCAGACGAAGAAGCCGACGCCGCAGGTTTGCGGCGATTCGGGCACGAGGTCCGACTTCTTGCCGATCTTCGACCAGTCCAGCTTTTCATAGAGCCCTTCGTCGCAGCCGCGGCCGAGATCGCCCGATTCGACTTCGACCACGTCCCAGTTGACGTGCTTCGCTTCGACCATTGCCTTGACCTTGGCCTGCTCGCCGTTGTATTCGACGGCCGTGACCTTGTTCTTCGTCGATTGCTCGAACGGCTGATTGAACGCGACCTTCTGCGCATCGCCGTTCGCGCCGCCGAAATTGACGACGGTGATTTCCGCCGCGCCCGACGCCGCCGACACGCACGCGAGCGCAGCCGCCATGGAACACAGTGCGAACTTCTTCATGATGGTTTCCTCTCTTCTTCGACTTGGTTTTGTCAGTGGACCTACGGGTGGGAAGCGCGACGCCTGATCGGGATTCAGGCGAACACACGCAAATGCTCGGGCGCGAATTCGAGCGCGACGGGCGCGCCGGGCGTGAAGCCGTCGAGCGCCGCGGTGCCGAGCGGTACCTTGACGAAGCATTCGTCCTGCTCGCGCACGCCGCAGCGCATGCGGACGTGATCGCCGAAATAGATGAGGCTCTTCGCTTCGCCCGCGAGCGCGTTGATGTTGCCGTTCGCATGGCCGTTGCCTTGCGTGAGCTTCATGCGCTCCGGCCGGATGCACGCAATGGCCGGCGCACCCGGCTTCGCGTTCGCGACGTTGAGTCCGGACACACGCGTGCCGTCGGCAAGACGAATGTCGCAGAAGTCGCCCTGAATCTGCTCGATGGTGCCGCGCAGGCGGTTACTGTCGCCGATGAAGTTCGCGACGAACTCGTTGCAGGGCGCTTCATACAGGTGATCGACCGTGTCGAGCTGTTGCACGATGCCCTTGTCGAACACCGCCACGCGGTCGGACATCGTGAGCGCTTCGCCCTGATCGTGCGTCACGTAGACGAAGGTGACGCCGAGCTTCTCGTGCAGCGCCTTGAGTTCGATTTGCATATGCTCGCGCAATTGCTTGTCGAGCGCGCCGAGCGGTTCGTCCATTAGCACGAGCTTGGGCTCGAACACGAGCGCGCGGGCCAGCGCGATGCGCTGCTGCTGGCCACCCGAAAGCTGCGCCGGGTAACGCTTCGCGAAGCTTTCCATGCGCACCATCTTGAGCGCGTTGTTCACGCGATGCGCGCGCTCTTCGGCGGACATCTTGCGCACCGTGAGCGGATACTCGACGTTCTGCTGCACCGACAGATGCGGAAAGAGCGCGTAGTTCTGGAACACCATGCCGATGTCGCGCTTGTGCGGCGGCACCTTGTTCAGGAGCTTGCCGTCGAGCCAGATTTCGCCGCCGGTGGGGAACTCGAAGCCCGCGAGCATCATGAGGCAAGTGGTCTTGCCGGAGCCGGACGGCCCGAGCAGCGTGAGAAATTCGCCCTGATAGATGTCGAGATCGAGCGATTTGACGACGAGCGTTTCACCGTCGTACGTCTTTCGCACACCGCGAAAGCTGACGATCACCTGATCGGATTTCATCTTCCGTGTCTCCTTCGGAAAACCCTGATACTGCCGACCGCCTTCGGCGCCCGGAAATTATTTCCACTGCTTGCGATAACTATAGCCCGTTACGGTTCTACAATGGGGAGCCATTTCAATATTCAAAATAGAACCACTTGAGCGCGCCGGCCAAGCGGCTCCGAGCGGTGGGAGACTTCATGGATACGATCATCCTGGCCGACTGGCTGAGCGCCCGGCTCGACCGGTCGGCCACCGAGCCGATGTACCGGCAAGTGCTCGAACTCATGCAGCAGGCCATCCTGACGGGCCAACTCGCGCCGGGCACGAAGCTGCCGAGTTCACGCACGCTGGCGACCGATCTCGGCATCGCCCGCAATACGGTGCTGCATGTCTACGATCAGCTCACGGCCGAAGGCTACGTGACCTCGACGACCGGCAGCGGCACCTATGTCGCCGACACCGCGCCGCGCGATGGCGTCGCCGGCAAGAAAGCGCGCGCCGAGGAAACGAAGGCGCCGTGCACGATCTCGCGCCGCGGCGAGCGTCTGATCGCGCAGGCGGGCGTGTCGCCGAAGCAGTGGGGCGCATTCATGCCGGGCGTGCCGGACGTCGCGGAATTCCCGGCGCGCACGTGGAGCCGCTTGCAGGCGCGCCTGTGGAAACGCGCGAGCCCCGAACTGCTCACCTACGCGCCCGGCGGCGGCTATCGGCCGCTGCGGCGCGCACTGTCCGATTATTTGCGCGTCGCGCGCTCGGTGAAGTGTCACCCGGACCAGATCATCATCACGACGGGCATTCACCAGTCCATCGATCTCGCCATGCGCCTGCTCACCGATTTCGGCGATCGCGCGTGGGTCGAGGAACCCTGCTACTGGGGCGTGCGCAGCGTGCTGCAGTCGTCGGGGCTGACGCTCGTGCCGATTCCCGTCGACGACGAAGGGCTCAATCCCGCCGCGCGCGACATGGCCGAGCCGCCGCGCATCGCGCTCGTCACGCCATCGCATCAATATCCGCTCGGCATGGTGATGAGTCTCGCGCGGCGCCGCGCATTGCTCGAGTTCGCGCGCCAGCACAAGGTTTGGATCATCGAGGACGATTACGACAGCGAGTTCCGCTATGGCAGCCGGCCCTTGTCATCGCTGCAAGGGCTCGACGACGCGGGGCAGGTGATCTATGTCGGAAGTCTCGGCAAGATGCTCTATCCGGGCTTGCGCATGGGCTATATGGTGGTGCCGGACAATCTCGTCGATTCCTTTCGCACCGGCGTGGCCGAACTCTACCGCGAGGGGCAGCTGATGCAGCAGGCCGTGCTCACCGAGTTCATTCTGGATGGCCATCTGACCTCGCATGTGCGACGCATGCGCGGTCTGTACGGCGAGCGGCGCGAACTGCTGATCAACGCGATCCGCGCCCGCTTCGGCGATTCGCTGCCGGTGCGCGGCGATGAAGCCGGTCTGCACTTCGTGCTCGATCTGCCCGATTTCGCCGACGACCGGACGATCGCCGCCACCGCACTGTCCGCCGGTGTCGTGACGCGGCCGCTCGACAACTATTACCTGAACCGGCTCGCGGCGAGAAAGGGGTTGATGCTCGGTTACGCGTGCGTGCCCAACGATCAGATCGCACCTCAGTTCGCAAGGCTCGCGGGTGTCGTTGAGCAGGCGCTATCGTCAGTCACGTCGAAGCCGGCTGTTACGCCCATCGAAAGCGCAATGACGAAGTAACGCCAGTCGGTTACTGGATGCTTCGTTGCGCCGCCGCGATCGCGCGCACCACGCGCGCAAGCGCCTTCAACGCATCCGCGGGCGAGTCGGCGAATTGCGCGGCGACGATCGCGCCGTCCACCGCCAGTGCAAGCGCTTGCGCATCTGCTTTGGCCGTTCGCGAAGCCGGCATCAGCGTGCGGATCGCCGCGGTCATGTCGCGTTTGTGACGGCGCGAAATATCGACTGCTTGCGGCAACGTCGCCCCGACTTCGACGACCGAATTAATGAACGCACAACCCCGGTAATTCTCGCTGCCGAACCATTCCGCCAGCGCGGGAACGAGGGCGTTGAGCTTTCCGCCGTGGCGCGCGAGCGCATCGCGGAACCACGTGATCCAGTTATCGTGACGAAAATCCAGGAACGCGACGATCAGGTCGTCCTTGCTTGGAAAGTAGCGATAGAACGTCTTTTTCGCGACGCCAGATTCGGCGATCACGCGATCGACGCCCGTTGCGCGAATGCCGTCGCGATAAAAGAGACCGTGCGCGGTATGCAGAATGCGCGCGTCCGGGGCGAGCTCGGAGACATCGATGGGCGAAACTGAAGTATTCATGCAGTCGATTGTAGACAGGTTCGTCTACCTGCGCTAGAGTGCGCTCAGTAGACAGACCTGTCTACCTATCGCATCGCTTGACAAGGAAGAGGACTCGCCATGGAATCCAAGCCGCCGTTTCCCCCGTTCGATGAAGAATCTGCCAAGCTCAAAGTCCGTCTCGCCGAAGATGCCTGGAACACGCGCGAGCCCGAGCGCGTCTCGCTCGCGTACAGCGTGGACACGCGCTGGCGCAATCGCGCGGAGTTCGCGAACGGGCGCGAAGAAGTGGTCGCGTTCCTGCGGCGCAAGTGGGCGCGCGAACTCGACTATCGCCTGATCAAGGAGTTGTGGGCGTACAAGGGTAACCGCATTGCGGTGCGCTTCGCCTATGAATGGCATGACGATGCCAATAACTGGTATCGCAGCTTCGGCAACGAGAACTGGGAATTCAACGAAGCGGGACTGATGACGCATCGCCATGCCTCGATCAACGATTTGCCGATCAAGGAAGCGGATCGCAAATATCACTGGCCGCTCGGCCGCCGGCCCGACGAGCATCCGAGCCTGAGCGACCTGGGCTTCTGACGTGCAGCAAGCGGCGTGGCGGTTACTTCTTGATGCGCCGTACGGCATCGGCTGCCGCGCCGAGCTTTGCCTGCACCTTGCCCGCCATCTTTTCGGCGGTGCCGCGCATTTGCGTGCTGCGGCTTCCGGTTGCCTTGCCGACGGCTTCGCGAACGATGCCCTTCATCTGACGAGCCGTGCCTTCGATGCGGTTCTTGTCCATGATGTCCTCCGACGTTTTACGAGGTATGCGCCTCCATCGGAAAGACATTGCATCGATCGTGCCTGGCCGTTGTGCTACATATCGCGGCGGCGGCGGAACGCCCACCATCCGGCGAGCACGGTGAACGTCGCGACGATCGCGACCAGCAGCCAGAAGCCGTGATGATTCTCCGCGAGCGGAATGCCGCCCACGTTCATGCCGAAGAAGCCCGCGACGATGTTGATCGGCAAGGCGAGCACGGTGACGAGCGTGAGCGTGAAGAGCGTGCGGTTGCTTTGCTCGTCCATGCGCGTCGCGACCTCTTCCTGCAGGAGCTTGATGCGCTCGACGAGTCCGGCGAGATCGTTGAGCACGAGCGAGAACTCTTCGGTCGCGTCACGCAGGTCCTGAATGTCCTGCGAGTGCAGCCAGCGCGGTGGCCGCGCGAGCAGGCGGAACACGGAGCCGGGCTCGGGGGCGAGCAGACGCTGCAGCCGCACGAGCACGCGCCGCAGGCCGCCGAGATCGGTGCGGGTCGCCGCGCCGCGCATCGAAAGAAAACGATCCTCGATGCCATCGACCTCGACGCTCGTGCGCCGCACGATATGCACGAGCAGATCCGCCTGATCGCGCAGCAGATGCGCGAGGAGTTCGGCGGGCGAGCGAAAAAGCTCGCCGCGCCTCACCGACTCGCGCAGCGAGTCGACCGAACGCAATGGCTTGAGGCGCGCCGTGACGAGCAGCTTCTGATGCGTATAGACCCACAGCGTCGCGATCTCCGAGGGCGTCAGCTCGAAGTTGAACATCACATCGTTGATGACGGCCAACAGCGCGCCTTCCTGATGTTCGATGCGCGTCGAGTGCGAGCCTTCGTTGAGCGTCTCGACGAATGCGTCGGGCAGACCGAGGCGTCCGCGCATCCAGCGCTCGCACGCACTGTTCGCGAGATCGAAGTGCAGCCAGACGAATTCCCGGGTGGTGTCGTCGCGGGCGAGCCATTGGCTCGCGGCTTCGGCATCGATCGGCTCGCCGGGGCGATCGACATGAAACCGGAAGCCGCAGACGAGCCCGGAAAAATCGGAGCCGTAGGGCTAATGCCGTTCAGTTAAGGTCTTTTCTTAGATAACGAACGGTGTACCGTTTAGGGCGGGATTTGACGACCCGGTCGCATGCGCGTCCGGGTCGTTTTTCGTTGGGGAGAGACTTGAGCCTTTCGCGCAGGCGCTGA